>NZ_DJUD01000014.1:0-111132 GCF_002439405.1 Psychrobacter sp. UBA6291
TTGCTTATGTTTTTCAATGGTTTTCAATGGTTTCTCAATTCTATACAGCACCTATGCAAAACGAAAATAAGTCAGGTGTTTTTAACTCAAATTGTGGGCTGCGATAAATATCGATATAAATAAGCGGTTTAAATATACTACCTTACGCAGTTGTAACGCAAGGTATCAATATATTTAATTTGATAGAAAATGTCCCGTTTTAATATCTGTATTTTTGAATGTAAGTGCTATTTTCAATAGAAAAGTTATGAGATAAAAGCGCTTGCCGTAAAATATTTTACTTATTTTTTCTATGATGCGATTTGCTCAGCGTGATGATGTTTTGCTTTAATGAAGTCAGCCATTTTTTCGGCAATCATAATGGTTGGCGCATTGATATTAGCGCTTATCAAGGTCGGCATCACAGACGCATCAATAACCCGTAATCCATTGACGCCGCGCACTTTTAGTTCTAAGTCGACCACAGACTTATCATCTGAACCCATACGGCATGTGCCGACTGGATGATAGATGGTATCTGATTTATTACGAATATAGCCAAGCATGCCGTCTTTTTCGATATAAGGGGCAGGGTAGTCTTCGGTGATATATTTGGCGATGGGTGCTTCTTGCATGATGGCGCGCGTACGCTCAGCGCCTGCGACCATATACTCTACGTCTTTAGGATGGGAGAGGAAGTTGGGATCAATCAATACGCACTCTGAGGGGTCAGCTGACGCAAGCCTAACCGTACCGCGGCTTTCAGGGCGCAAGTAGCAGGCGTGACAAGAAACAGCAAAACCGCGTCTAAGGTCACGACCGTGTTCAATCACGCGAGATATGACAAAATGCAGCTGGGTATTTGGCCACTCTTTTGGGGCGTCACCAACGCTAAAGAACGCACCAGCTTCGGCGTAGTTGGTAGATAGTAGCCCTGTGCCATCTTTTCTCCATTGGCGAATGCTTTTAGACAAGGTTGAGAGCGTTGCCATACCAATACCGATCACATCGGTAGTATTGACCTCGTAATCAAATACCACGTCTAAATGGTCTTGTAGATTACCGCCAACCTCGGGCGCATCGACCAATACATCGATACCGTGCGCCTGCAAGTGCTCGGCAGGACCAATACCAGATAGCATCAAAACTTTCGGCGAACCAAAAGCGCCACCTGACAAAATAATTTCCTGACGTGCCATCACTGTATGCTCGACGCCGTCTTTTTCATAAGCGACGCCAACGGCTTGTTTGTCTTCAAAGATGACACGGTTGGCTTGGGCGTGGGTGATAACGGTTAAATTTGGCCGACTTTTTTGTACGGGGTGTAAATAGGCGGCGGCCGCAGAGCAGCGTTGACCTTGTTTTTCACCATGAAAATGGGTGACTTGATATAGTCCTGCGCCGTCTTGTTTTTTACCATTAAAATCAGCATTTTTATCTAAACCATTAGCGACAGCCGCTTCTACAAATGCTTTTGAGATTTCACGCGGGCTTAATAAATTACTGACGTGCAAAGGGCCGCTATCGCCATGCAGTTCATCCGCGCCGTGGACATTGTTTTCAGCTTTAATAAAGTAAGGTAGCACATCGTCAAAGCCCCAACCCTCACAGCCTTGCTCAACCCAGCGCTGATAATCAAGCGCGCTGCCGCGAGTATAGATCATTGCATTAATGGCGGATGAGCCGCCCAAGCATTGACCGCGCGGTTGAAAGCCGCGTCGATTATTAAGATGGGTTTGCGGAGTAGTATGAAAGCACCAATTGTTTGATTTTAGCGGTTTGCCTGGTACTAAAAGGATTAAACCTGCCGGTACGCGAATCGCAAGGTCTTTGCCTTCACCGCCGTACTCTAATAAACACACACTGATATCGGGATTTTCTGTCAGCCGGCTAGCGAGCACACAACCTGCAGAACCGCCACCAACGATGACGTAATCAAATTTTGCGTCAAATTCCATTTTTATATTCCTTATAGCTTCCATGCCAATCAAACTGGAGAGCTAGCTTTCCAGTATATAGGTCATTGATTAGTATAGACCTAACAGAATACTGACGCTAGGCATTCATTCAATCTTCAATGGCGCATATTTCAGAGCGCACAATAAAGCGTTTGCCTTCAGGTATTTCCAGTGAAAAACTCGCACCACGACCATCGACTACATCGATAGTTAAATCAGTATGTTGCCAGAGTTTATACTGGGCTTTACCCATATAAAATGGACAACCAGCGAGCTCACCGATGAGCACGTCTTGACCACCAACTTTGAACTCACCCAGCGGATAACACATCGGTGAGCTGCCATCGCAGCAGCCGCCAGATTGATGGAACATCAGGTCACCGTGTTTGGACTTTAATAGCTCAATTAACGCAACGCAGGCTTCTGTCGCTTCAAGTTTCATAACGTGCTCCTTATTTTTAAACTTTTACCCAAACTAATCGGTAAAATATAAAAGGTCGTATCATCTTCACTCACATCATTCATAGCATGTGACTGAAAACGATACGACCTAGCGTTAGTGATTAAGTGATGTTTTGTGACTAAACGTACCAATCACTGAGACAGTTGCAATGTCTACATAGCGTAGTCAATCACGATACGTCCCTCAATCTTGCCATCACGCATACGATCAAGAATATCATTGATATTCTCAAGCGGCTCAGCGGCAACGGTCGCTTTTACTTTACCTTCCGCTGCCATATCTAGCGACTCTTGTAGGTCTAGACGTGTACCAACGATTGAGCCACGAATGGTAATACCATTTAGTACCGTATCAAAGATAGAAACAGGGAAGTCGCCTGTTGGTAGACCATTACAGACCAAAGTACCACCGCGGCGCAGCATGGTCAGCGCTTGATCAAAGGCCTTAGAGGAGACGGCTGTCACTAGCACACCATGAGCACCGCCGATCTCTTCTTGCAGATACTCACCAGGATCGGTGTTTTTGGCATTGACGGTGACTTTTGCCCCCAGTTTTTTGGCAAAATCGAGCTTTTCATCGTCAATATCGACGGCAGCAACGTTCAGTCCCATGGCAATAGCGTACTGTACCGCCATGTGACCAAGTCCACCGATACCTGAAATGACGACCCAATCACCTGGTTTGGTGTCTGTCATTTTCAGACCTTTATATACCGTCACACCCGCACATAGAACTGGTGCAATCTCAACAGAGTCAACGCTCTCAGGAATAATGCCAACATAGTCAGCATCTGCCAATACGTATTCTGCAAAGCTACCATTCACTGAATAACCAGAGTTCTCTTGACTTAGGCACAGGGTTTCCCAGCCGCCTAGACAATGCGTACAGTGACCACAGGCAGAGTAGAGCCAAGGCACACCGACACGGTCGCCTTCTTTAACATGCTTAACACCTTCACCCACAGCAGTGATCAGGCCGACACCTTCATGACCAGGGATAAACGGGGGGCTTGGTTTGACTGGCCAATCGCCTTCGACAGCGTGCAGGTCGGTATGACAGACACCTGATGCCTGCATTTTTACTACAATTTGACCAGGACCTGGGGTAGGGATATCAACTTCTTCAATCTGCAGAGGTTGGTTGAACTCATGTAGTACGGCCGCTTTCATTTTATTACTCACGTTGCATTCTCCTTATCGTGGATGGTGAGTTGATAGATGTCATATCTACCAACTCATTACTTTATGGTGGCTGCCATAAAGTGCGTGACAGACAGGCTTAAAAGAAGCCCATCTTTTTGGGACTATAAGAAACCAGCATGTTTTTGGTTTGCTGATAGTGATCGAGCATCATCAGATGGTTTTCGCGGCCGATACCCGATTGCTTGTAGCCACCAAATGCAGAATGCGAAGGATAGATGTGGTAGCAGTTGGTCCACACGCGACCTGCTTGGATGCCACGTCCGAAGCGATAGGCTTTGTGTACACTGCGTGTCCAGACTCCAGCACCAAGACCATATAAGGTATCATTGGCAATGCTCATGGCCTCTTCGTCGTCTTTAAATTTCGTGACGGCAAGTACTGGTCCAAAGATTTCCTCTTGGAACACGCGCATGTCGTTAGTGCCTTCAAAGATAGTGGGCTGCACATAGTAGCCATCTGCAAGGTCGCCGTCATGCTTGGCTTGTTCGCCACCGACCAATACTTTCGCGCCTTCTTTTTTACCGATATCCAGATAAGATAAGATTTTTTCTAACTGGTCTGAGCTGGCTTGTGCACCAATCATGGTGTCAGTGTCTAATGGATTGCCCATTTTGATGGCTTCAACACGCTCGACACAGCGTTTGATAAATTCATCATAAATACTCTCATGTACCAGCGCACGCGACGGACAGGTACAAACCTCACCTTGGTTTAAGGCAAACATGACCAAACCTTCAACGGCTTTATCCAAGAAATCATCGTCTTCGTCCATGACATCAGCAAAGAAGATATTTGGACTCTTACCACCCAGCTCTAGGGTAACTGGAATGATATTTTCACTGGCGTACTGCATGATTAGGCGACCAGTAGTCGTCTCACCAGTAAAGGCAACTTTATTGATACGTGGATTGGAGGCAAGCGGCTTACCAGCTTCAACTCCGAAACCGTTGACCACGTTGAGGACACCTTTTGGTAAGATATCAGCAATCCCGATCGTCTCTAGCATAAATAGGATAGAGGCAGGCGTTTGCTCTGCAGGCTTGAGTACTATACAGTTACCAGCAGCAAGCGCAGGGGCTAGCTTCCATACTGCCATGAGGATCGGAAAGTTCCATGGGATAATTTGGCCGACGACACCAAGTGGCTCATGGAAGTGATAAGCAACCGTGTCATCATCAATTTGACTGATGCCGCCTTCTTGTGCACGAATGGCACTGGCAAAATAGCGAAAGTGATCGACAGCTAATGGAATGTCTGCTGCTAGGGTTTCACGTACAGGCTTGCCGTTTTCATACGTTTCGGCAATGGCGATGGCTTCTAAATTGGCTTCCATCTTATCTGCAATTTTGAGCAGTAGATTGGCACGTTCAGCGACACTGGTTTTGCCCCAAGCGTCTTTGGCAGCATGAGCAGCGTCTAAGGCTTTTTCAATATCCGCTTCTTTTGAACGCGCTACTTGGCAGATGACTTTACCGTCAATGGGGCTGGTGTTGTCAAAGTATTCTCCATCGGCTGGTGCGACCCACTCACCATTGATAAAGTTGTCATATTTTTCGCGGAATTGGACGGGGCTGTTTTCTGTATTGGGATAGGCGTGTAGCATTAACGACTCCTTGTTGTATTAATTTATAAAGCAAATAAACGTTCAAGCCTTTGATATATGATCTTTTGAGGTCATATCTATAAAGTCACTTGCACGGTTTTGCTGGATCTTCCTGATCAGGTTGTCAGTCTATCCTACTGAACTTTTATACATAAGGATAGTTACTTTTACTAAAGCAAATCAGGTTGTTTCATAAATTTAGGTTATGCATAAGTATCTGCTTAAATTGGTTCGAAAACTTGGTACAGCTGTTATAATTGCTACCATTATGATGCTACGACGGTAGTTTCCTTTTTCTTATGTTATTGGTTGGTTTAGATATATGCGTCAATCTTCTGCTCTTGATATTTTAAAAACGGGTCAAAATGTATTTTTGACTGGCTCAGCAGGTTCAGGTAAGACCTATACACTCAACCAATATATCGATTATCTACGCGCACGCCGTGTCCCTGTGGCTGTGACCGCGAGTACGGGCATTGCTGCTACCCATATGAACGGCACGACCATTCATAGTTGGTCGGGCATTGGGATTAAAGATGAGCTGTCGGACCGCGATTTGGCCAACTTATCTCGTAAGCAGTTTTTGGCCGATAGATTAAAAGACACGGCGGTACTTATCATCGATGAGATATCGATGCTGCATGCCAAACAGCTGAACTTGGTCAGCCAAGTTTTAAAGTATGTGCGCAAAAACGACAAGGCCTTTGGCGGTATTCAGGTTGTCGTCGCTGGGGATTTTTTCCAGCTGCCACCGATTGGGAATAAAGGCGAAACCAACCGTGAAAAATTTGCCTTTATGAGTGAGGCGTGGCTTGATGCCAAGTTTCATATTTGCTACTTGTCTGAGCAACATCGTCAAGTGAGCGAAGCAGCAAATGGCGGCCTTGATTTAGACGATATCCTCAATCAAATTCGCCGTCAAGAAGTGACCTTTGAAGCCATTGCTGCCTTAGAGGCGACCTTTGATCAAGACGTTGATATCAAGCGCACCCGTCTCTATACCCACAACCTCAACGTTAATAAAATCAATGATAAAGAACTGGCAGCGCTTGAAGGCGAAACCATGCGGTTTGAGGCCACCGCGACAGGTGATAGCAAACTGGTTGAGACCCTCAAAAAAACGGTACGCACTCAAGACGATTTGGTATTAAAGGTCGGTGCTAAGGTGATGTTTATCAAAAACAACAGCGAGCTTGGCGTCTCTAACGGTACGATGGGCGAGCTGATTGGTTTTGCTGCGGTAAAAATTGACGACAGTAAAGATACGAGCGACGATTTAATTGAAGACAATACGAAAAATGCTGTAAGCGCTACTGATAAGAGTATAAAAAACAAAGGCCAACAGACTACCAAAGATAAAGGCAGTGATAAAAAGCCGCCAAAAGATAAAAAGCCAACCACGCAAAAAATGCCGGTAGTGCGGCTAAACTCTGGTCGTGAAGTGATTGCTGAGCCTGAAGAATGGATTATCGAAGATGAAACCGGCGACGTGCTGGCAAGCTACTTACAAGTGCCGCTATGTTTAGCTTGGGCCATTACCATTCATAAGTCGCAAGGCATGACCCTTGAGGCGGCCGAGATTGATTTATCGCGCACCTTTGAGCTTGGGCAAGGTTATGTGGCATTATCACGCTTAAAGTCGCTGGCAGGTTTGCAACTGCTTGGTATGAATGACATGAGCTTGCAGCTTGATCCGCTGGCACGCGGCGCCGATAAACGCTTTTTGGCACTGTCTGACGAAGCGGATGCCAATTATGCCATGCTTGATGAAGAAAGCATGACGCAGGCGCATGAGAAATTTATTCTAAAATCAGGCGGCACGCTTAGTAAGTCAGTGATTGAAGCGTATGCTAATTTACAGAAAAAACGCCGCGAGCAACAACAAGCTCAGATAGATAAAAAACAGAAACTCGGCAATCAAGTTTCTGATAAATCGGACAGCACCTTGCTGGCGACTCGTATTTTATTAGAAGAGAGCTTATCGATTGCCGAGATTTCGCAGATGCGGCAGCTGTCACAATCGACCATCATGCGCCATATTGCAGAATTAAAATCGCAAGATCCAAGTTTGGCGTGTGATCATCTGCGCCCAGACGACGAAGTGATGACGGCGGTTGGCAACGCTTATGTGGCCATTAAGGTCGCCAATAACCCTAATGACTTTAACGATGATGGTAGTATTAAGCTGCGTCCAATCTTTGAGCATCTAAAACAAGCGATTGATTACAACACCATTCGTTTGGCATTGATTTTTATTACGCCGTAGCCTCCAATCAGTGAGAAAAAATCTCTAAAGATAGACTCTCATCATGCTGATAATATTCAATGTAGCGCGCCACTCTTTTTATATCTCTTTATAGCGATACCCTTTTATGTCTGACGTTATGCCTGATTTTTCTAGCGCAACTTACCAATTGAACGCCGAACCTAGAGTGGCGCTTACGCATGCGACAGGCGAGCATACGCAGCCGCTGAGAATTGCTATCAATGGCTTTGGCCGTATCGGACGTAATGTACTGCGTGCCTTGTTAGAGCGCTTTGAGGTGTTAGGGCGCGCTATCCATGTGGTGGCGATTAATGATTTGGCATCGGCTGATATCTTATTGCATTTGTTAAAATTCGATAGTACTCATGGCCGCTTAAGCCGACTTGGCGTCAGTGCAGAGGTTTTAGACGATAAAAACAATACTCAGCTGTGTTTGACTAAAAATAATCTGACCTACTGCATCAAAATGCTCTCAGAAGCTGACCCAAAAAACCTGCCATGGCACACGCTTGGTATTGATGTGGTGCTAGAGTGTACGGGGCATTTTCGCTCTTATGAGCAAGCACAGCTACATATAGCAGCGGGTGCACAACAAGTCATTATTGGTGCTGCGCCCTTTGATAATGTCGATGCTTGTATTGTTATGGGCGTCAATACCGCTGAGCTCACGCGCAAGCTGCCGATTATCTCGAGCGTTTCTTGTACCACGCAGGCCTTGGTACCGCTGATTGCTACCCTTGATAAGGCATTCGGCGTTAGGTCTGCAATGATGACCGAGATTCATGCTGTGACTGCTGACCAGACAGTGCTCGATCAAGCGCACCGCGACCCAAGACGCGCACGCGCCTCTGGTTATAATATTATTCCGACCACCTCAAGTAGTATTGCTGCGACAGAACGGGTATTGCCTGCGATGGTAGGGAAGATAAACGGTCACTCGATACGCGTACCGACCATTGATGTGGCGGCGATTGATGTGACGTTTGTCTTTGATACGCCGGATGTCAGCGTCGATGCGATACGAGAAAAGTTAAGAGCTGCTAGCCTTGGTGATTTGATAAATATCATGGCGTATACTGATGAACCGCTCGTTTCCAGTGACTTTATCCATCAGCCAGAATCGCTGATTATCGATGGGCAGCAATTGATGCAAGTAGGCGAGCAATATAAGGTTTTTGCTTGGTACGATAACGAGTGGGGGTATGCCAATAGGCTGCTTGATATGTGCTTACATCTCACTTTAAGTAAATAACATATTTGAAGTGAATATATTGAGATAAAAGGCTGAGTAGAAAGAATTGACACAAGCTAAGTCATTGATTTAAAAATGGCTGTAAATTAATTTCATTTTTTTAGTATGAAGCGCTTGCATTATACGATGATATCTATATAATGATGCACCAATGGAGACGTGGCAGAGCGGTTGAATGCACCGGTCTTGAAAACCGGCAAGGGTTCATAGCCCTTCGAGAGTTCGAATCTCTCCGTCTCCGCCAAACATCGGGTAATAGCTGAAAACGTTGGAACCCTTAAAGAGCCTGCCTTGCGCAGGCTTTTTTAATGCCTGTAATTTGAGGTTGGTTTGGGGTGCTGGGCTAAGCTGTGGGCTAGGTATTTTGGTAAAACTGTTATGTTGGCTTTGTGAGCGCCCGTAAATAAAGGCTTTCTAGCGTTGTTACGCTAAAAAGCCTGATTCTTTTGCCGTGGGCTGGAATGGGCTATATCTGTAAGGCGTGGTCTAGTATCTTGATGATGTGGCCTGAGTCTTGCGGAATGAATTTGCCGTAATGCTTGTGGATCATGTCAGTGTTGCTATGGCCAAGTTGTTTGGCCAACCATTCAGCAGTGACGACGCCAGTTGATAGTACCTGACTGGCGTAAGTGTGCCGGCCATTATTTAGCGGTCGATAGTCTACATTGATGCGCTCTAAATAATCCGCCCATTGGTGGCGCAGCTGTTCATATGTGTGATGGGTACCAGTGTTTGGATTGTGCCAAAGAAACTGCAGCGAGTGCGGCCGCTCAGTGCGATGGTCACGTTCAGTAATCATAACTGTCTGCAGGGCAGTGTCTTTTATCAAATCAATCTGACTACGCAGTGCTTCTACGACGATAGGCAATAACTCAACTTGACGCTTACGCCTTCTGTTCTTTGTGACACGATAAACGCCTTTGACGACACCACGTCTGATATAAGCGTGACCACTCTCTAAATCTAAATCTGATACGGCCAACGCTAATAGCTCGTGTGATGACAAGCCTGACCATATCATAACTGTCCATAGGTTTTTGCGTGCTTGATCGTCTTCGTTTTGTATAATGAGACTTATTTCACTCTTGGAAAAGGGTCGTATGTCTTCTGGGTCATTATAATTGAGCTTTATATACTGTGATGGGTCATTCGCTGTGCTCTGATGTCTTGACCAGTAACTATAAATTTTGCGCCATAACCCTAAAATTTCTTTAATCGTATTTGAGCTGAGCTGCTTTTGTTTGATTAAGTCTTTATATACCCAATTCTCAACGTCTTCGACTTTAATTTTGGCAATTTGTTTGTGTGACCAGTACCCACTGATGTGATTGTTCACTTTGCTTAGATATGTTGTCCATGACGTATCAGAAACCAATGATTCTTCCGTCGTTTTCCATTGATTAAGATAATGGCCAAAATAACTTGCTTTGCGCTTGGGGGAATGAGGGAATGTCTGGTCACGGTCAAACGTACCCATTTCTATCTGAGTGTCTATCGATTGTGCTATGGCATTGGCTTTCTTAAGATTGGCATCTGTGGGCGGGGTGTCATATAGTGTTTCGCGGTCGCGCTTACCACTGGCGTCACGCCACCAGATACGGATACTGGTTTTTAATGGTTCTATGCCTGCAGACATAATATATCCTTTGATTTCAGGTCAAAAGTAGCGTTATAACGTGGATGTGCTCTTTATGTGAGCGGTAAATGCGCCGTAAAACTACGGTAGTAAAAAAGAGGTAATAAAGGTAATTACTTTATTATCTCTTTATATGTTACTGATTTTATTTAGATTATTTATTACCTTTGACTGGTAAATTTAAGGTAGTTTTACTCGCTTAAAATCGCTACTGCCACAATAATCCAAGTTTTCTCTTGTATTGCTAGGGCAAATAAGGTCTACTATTTTTCTTTTTTCTGTCTTAATCCAAGTTCTTATCATTAAAGATTCAGAACCTACCCACCCGCATTTTTTGCATTTCCATATTTTTTCTTTCATTTCTAGCAAATCCTTTATTATCTAGCTCTTGAATAGCTATCATGACAATTGCATCATTAACTTGTTCTACGCTTGCCATAATTACTTCGACACCATTCTGTTGTTGTTTTTTAAATTCGATAATAGCTGATCTTATTATTCCAGATAACTCCTCATCAGATTTTTCGTGAAGTTCCGATAGAGAGTATTTGCTTTTATCAGGCATAATTATCGCCTCCTCTCTAAAAAATTTTGACAGTCGATGCAGCGTTTGATACCGCCGATTTGTTGCCGTTGATAGGGTATATCTTCGCCACAATCCAGACATTCAGGATATGACACCCCGCTGAACTTGGGCGCGTTGGCGATAATTCTATCCATTGCTTCTTGAGCTACGTCATTCGCTCTATCGATATCGTCTGCCATTTATTTATTCTCCAATCCTAATTTCAGTGAGTGATTCGAACTTACGTTCTTGATAGACTTCGACCTCGCAGCGCATTTCAATTTTGTCTTTATTGATGCTGTAATGTTTGTTTTGATAAAGCGCTCGATGCTTGTGGGTTGGATGCATTGAGCAATCGATCATCTGACCGCTTACGGTGTCGAAAGTCAGCCAATGCAAGGGACTTTCTCGGTCATAGGGGAATAGGGCGCGGACTAAGTTCATTGCATTGACACTCTGTTTATTGGACTTTTTTGCCAATTTGTCTTGTCGTAACCCCAGCCAATTGGGTATGAAGTCACTTCTCCATACCTTGTCGTCGGTGCAAACTCCCCTCCGCTTGGCTGCAAATCCTCAGCTACGCAGCTCCATAGTTCAACAAGTCCGTCTTTGCAAACAGCTGCACTTCTCACATCTGGCGGCGCGTCTATAAATACATCTTGATTAAATGGCTTGCCTTTTATCAGTTCCGCGGTCTTTTGAACTGTTGTGCGTGTAACTTTTTCCGCAAACTCTGTCATTGCTTTTATTTCTTCTTCAGCTGCATAGGTATTGTTGTCAGAATTAGATTTTATATAGTCCGTTACAGCATCAGCAGACTTTTGCAATTCCACCCCAATTTGATAGGGGCTTAGTAGTCGATTGATAGTTGCTGACAATATTGTTACCCGCAATGATTCTAAGGTATCGTTAAAGGCGTTAGCGTCAGATTGCTTCTGCTGATGCTCTATCGCCATTTGCATTAATTTGTTTAAGTCCATTATTCGTCTTCCTTATACATAAAGTGGCCAATTGGGGCGGGGCATTCTTCATTGATAATTTCTAGTTCATAACAATCATCGCAGAGGTCGGCGTGAGGTGCTGCGCTCTGCCCAAGCCATAGCTCGCAACCGCATTCATCGCAACCGTCTTCCATGTTTTTAAAGTCGTAAGTCATAAAAAGGCTCCTATTAATTTGCCCAGTAAATAAGCAATAGTTATTAGCGCTACTAAAAAAGCTATCAGTCCGTTGTCACTCATGCTCTAAGCCTCCGACCCATTTTCAAACACCCAGCACTTGACCGTCTTGGCGGTATATACCTTGCTATAAACCGCAACATTCGAGTCTATAAACTTATGCTTGCGGCTTGATTTGAGCAGGCGCTTCATTTCAGTTTGTTCTGGTAGACGCTGCCCTTCTTGCTGGGCAATTTTGTAGAATGCCGGCAAATTGATTGCAATCTTAGTTTTGTCCGACGAATGATTCATCTCGCACTGGGCCCAGGTGTCCAGATACTCATAAATCTCCCAGAACTGCTCAACTAATGGATGGTCGCTCGATAGTCTGGCCACGCGCTGTTCTGACATCGCAACTAATGTACTCTTGGCAGTTTTGGCTTGGTCTTCACTCATAACGCCATCTAAGACATGCAGATGCAGACAATCGACCATCGCTGCTATCTGTGCGTGATTGAGTGCGATACGGGTATGAGTAATGCCTGCTGAGTGATAAAAGGTTTCGTAAATGCGCACCTTTTCTTTGTACGTCTGTAGGATGGCTTCTTCGTTGCGGATAGCCTTTGCCATAAACTGACTGGTGATCTCGAGCGGAATGCGGTCAAGCTCATCGACAATGTGTTTGCCTTCTAACGTCTGGCCTTCACGGGTTAAACGAATATGAAGTAAACGCGTGAGCATAGCTTCAGATGCTTGGATGGGTTCGTTTTGGCTGATCATGATGGCCGCACGAAACGGCGGTGAGTAAGTATCGTTGCCGTTATTCTTGACGCCGCGACTACGGATAGAGCGACCGTTGAAAGCGTCCTTTAGTTGGTCCCATTCGAATTTTGAATAAGATTGTTTGCCGTCTTGATCGTTACGGTCACCTTCAATTAAAGCAATGGGTATATTGGATACCTGGGCAAACTCTCGATAGATAGCAACTGATGTGGCTTTCGATGGGTCAAAGCCCTCATAGTCCTCACGGCCTGATAAACGCCATAAAAACTCAAGTAAGCGCGACTTACCCGCACCTGCTTGGCCAACCAATTCAAAAAATGGAAAGCTGCGATCGATGCCGCGTATCTGCTCGGCAAAATAAGTGCCAAGCCACCAAGCCATGACGACGGTACCATAGTCGCCGCGCACTCTATTAAACTTGGGCCACCAATCAAAGTTTGGTTTGTCTTTGGTGTTGAGTTGTATGGTAGGAGAGTTAGCCAATGATTTGACCTCCAAGCGTCCAAGCTTGAAGTAGTCTTGATTGTTGATAGCAACTGATTTGCCTTTATGTATGGCCACATCATTAAAGATATAGGCGCCAAACTCTTTGCTGTAGCCAATGAAGTCAGTGGTTTTTACTTCTTTGAGTGCTTCGGTCTGATGACGCATGATGATGTCTAGCTGACCTGCTGCACCTGTCCAAAATACACCAGCATAGACAGATAATAAGCGGGGCTTGAATTTGGATGGACTGGATAACTGGTCACCTGTAATAGTCGTCGTCACATCGCCTTTTGCCGTACTGACGCGCATGAAGTACCAGGACTCATCGGTAATCTCGTTACGCTGAAAATAAAGGGCTTCGAGCTTTGCATTACACAGCTCGGTGACCGTACTGCAGCTCTTAACAAACTCTGGCATTTGCTCGTCAACGTCGGTCAAGTCGCTGACTGAGTCAAGGTAAGCGCCTACTTGGTGTTTCTCTACGCCAATACAGGTGGAAAGCGCTTTTGTATCGAGCTCAAACCACCATGTACGGTAGTTATACTCAAAGTAAAAGCTGCCGCGCTTGGTATGCATATACATGATGACCGCGGCTTGCATCGCTGATGTGGCCGTTAGTAAGTCGCCAAAGTAACGATAGTTTTCAATATGTTCAGGTGTGAGACGGCCCATTTCATGCAAGTCGTTCCAATCTAACTGGCGGTGCTTTTCGTAGGGCGGCTGAGCGGCCGCGCAGTCAAAGCCCATATCAGTCGCTGCTTTTACACAGCGATGAATGCCATCCTTACCAGCCTTATCATTATCAAATGCCCATACTAGCTTGGGCAAGGTATGCTTGGCTTTAGCGTACTGACTCTTTAACTCATGCAGGCTGTGCTCAGGGAAGTTTGAGCAGCTGATAGAGCTGACAGCATCAATACCATGCTCACCCAATGCAATGGCGTCAAAGATACCTTCGGTAATCCATATCTCTGTCGGCATCTGAGTATTGGCTGGATGCCACCACCAGTGGCCCTTTACGCTATATCCGAACTTAATGTTTGCTTTACGCGGGAATCTGTCTGCCTTATCAATGATGCGCTCCCACCAGCCGCCATTTGGCAGCTGGAAACGGATAGTCGCTGATGAGATGTTTAAATCACGATTAACATACAGCTCCTGGTTATAGCTGCCTTTAACTGACTGAATGTTAAGACCTCGGCCTTCGTTTAAATAAGCATCGGCAGCGGCATTGGGACTAACGTCGGTTTGCTTGTACGTCGCCGACCAATCGGTGAATAAGTCGGTAAAGAGATCCTTTACATGGACCTCCATACCGCATTTATTTAGACGGCCGCACTTGACGACGCGGGGTGTGGTAGCGTGAGTAAATAAAGATTTTTTACTGCAATCTGGACAGCGACCCTCTCTGAGCCATTCGCCTACAATCTTAAATCCGTAGTCCGATACCAGGCGGTCTACGACTTTGTCATTAATTCGTGTCATGGTGTTACCTAAGTTCTTTTGAGTATGATTAAGCGGTTTGGTTAGCTGCAGCGATGACTTTTTGTAGCTCGTCAAGCCAAAAGTCGCTGCCCATTATCGATTTGTAGGTTTTGGCTATATTGCGCATATAGCGCTCTGAGAAATCACATAGTGAGATAAGGTTTGCATCGTGCTTTTGGTCTCTCTCATCTTTAGCTAGGTGCTCAGCTAGCCAATCCTTGCGCTGTAGGTAGTCTCTTTTGTGAGAATGAAAGGCTGCACAAAATACTTCAGACAATGAGTCTCTAATATCATCAGTAAGTCTGAATGGGTTATGCGCCGTACTTTGAATAGCTATGTCGCTAACAGGCGCTTGAGTAGTCGGATTATTCATCGTGATTATCCTTATCTAGTCAGTGCCGCCGCAATTTCGGGATTGGGCTGCAGACTGGGCTGTAGTTGTTGAGATATCTCTACAGTTACCTTGGCTGTAAATAAACAGTCTGGATTATGGCAAGCTGCTGTGAGCTGCTTGGTTAAAGCACTGAATATAACGTGCCCATGTGTACGCATGCGCGAACCGCAGTGAGGGCAGCGGATGCCAGCCGGTGTTGAACTTGCCATAGTGTCTCCAGATATGATTATTGGGTGTGGGAGGTCATCGTGGCGACTCCTTTCAGGTGAGTTATCGTTATGTTTTACAAGCCAGTGAGTAAGTCTTTATCTTCTGTTCTAGCAATACCCAAACAGGCATCTATCTGCTGAGATACAACATACTTTTGCTGCTTGTCATTCAGGCCTTTATATATGTCAGTTAGGAGCTTGAGCTGCTTTGTGTTATTGAACAGACTGGACTTGATGGCTATACCATGCGTCTCATAGCTATGCAGTGCTTGTGCCCATTCTGTCTGTAGGCTGAGTAAGTAGTCAGCCGCATCTTCATTGCCGTTTGCCCTAATTCTCGATGTATTAACCCGAGCTAAATACATCTGAACTCGGTCTAAACGCATACATAAAATGTCCAAAAATTGCGAGTTCTCAGCTATTTCTGTATCAGTGGCGACCATATCACCGCCTAAAAGTGGGGTGTCGGGGGTCTTAAGACCCCCCAGATTGTCAATTTTTGGCGTAATTACGCGAAGAACACCGTATAAAACTTTGTTGTCTTCAGCTTCAAAGTTTCTTTTGACATTACGCCAGTCGATACCAATCGCATCAGTGATTGCTTTAGCAGGTACGTATTCAATATCTTTAAACTTATAAACAAGTAGGTTTAAGTTGTGGAAATTAATAATCTTATTCAGAGTCGCTAATGGATATTCATTTACATGTGGCATCGTGGTGTTTCCTTGTGTGGTGGTTGAAAGTGTGGGGGGAGGTGTCTCTCCCTAAGAGGGTTATTTAGTCGATCGGTGGGAGTAGTAGACCGACCCGCTGGTAGAAGGCTTGGGTATGCTCACCCTCACGGCGCTCTTTGAACAATGGTACTAGCACGCGCTGCTGGTCGCCGTTTTCATCGTAGTAGGTCTTTTCTGCGAAGCGGCTGACATCGATGTCATGATAATAAGCAGGTAGCTCTACGCCGTATCGGTTGAGTGCTCCCGTAGATGTGCATCTATCTCTTTGCTCCGCTGAGATACTAGGCACGTAGAACTGGCTTCTTGTGGTTTTGTTATTGCGGTTGGTCACACTTCGTTTAATGATGCAAGGCTCTGTCATCTCTATCACTGGTGCTACTGGTGCTGACTCGCTAAGCTCCTGCTCAAACTCTCGGCATGCTGGGCCAAAGTCAATCTCCGACTCATCGAATTCTGATAGTTGAGCGCAGACACCACTAATGGTCTGTTGGATATCAGCAAACGCTTGCTGCAAGTCTCTGCGGTTAATACTAATCACATCGCCCTGCGCAGATTGGGTAAGCTGCGACATGATCGCAGTGTGGGCTTGGAGCTTGCCTAGCGTGGCTAGAATTGGGTTAAGTGGTAACATCGCGGTGGTTTCTGTTTGGGTTGGGTTGATCGTTGACATCGTGGTATATCCTTTTTGAGTTGAGTTAAGTAGTGGCATCGTGGTATTGAATTTCATAAAGTCGCTTGGCTAACTGCTGAGTCAATCACGGTATATTTACCGCTCGGAAAGCGTAGTTTTACCGTTGGTACGCTGACATCCTGTTGTTTAAAATTACGCTGATCATGATGGATGATGATTTGCTCTGAGCGCTCGAGTACAAACTGCCTGATGGCTGTCGCCTCCTGACTGATCCCTGCTAGGCGCATGGCGAACTCGAACCGCGCATGCTCTGGATCATTCATGTAGCTATATAGGCGGCGGTCGCGGACGTTGTCCCAGTTTTTATGAGTCATTGCTGATCCCCTTATCTGCACTGTCTACTGGCGGTAATAGGGCGGCAAACCTGGCCATAAACTCCTGATCGTGCTGCTGGTAGAAAGCGATGATCTCGGCTATCAGCTCCTGCTGCTGCTTACCTGTGTCCATCGCCTTGTACTGGATGTACTTGCGCTGTGATTCAGGCAAGCGCGTGGCAAACATTACTTGTGACATCGTGGATACTCCATAATTGCGTTTTGTGATAAAGTGATAGCTGTCTTACGAGCTAACAATTGCATTATTACTTATCAAAAATGATAAGTCAACAGGTTGAGTTAAAAATATGGATAAGTACTTGGAGGTCATATCAGATCGATTGGCTCAAGAACGTAAAAAATTGGGTCTAGAACAGACGGAAGTTTGTAAAATCGTTGATATAAGCATTCCAACTTTGTCTCGTTACGAAAATGGAAAGCGTTCACCTGATCTTGTCTTATCCAAACGGCTATCCGATTTGGGTTATGACATACCATATGTGATCACTGGCAAACGCCTTGATGAGTCTGCTAGTGATCTGACTGAAGATGAGATGCAGTGGTTGGAGCTATATAGAAATAGCCAGCGGCGTGCTGAACTGGTGAGACTGATAAAGGCTTACGAGTCTATGGAGTAGATGATGAGAGAAGCAGACCGACTAATTAAGAAAGTAAAGACCGGCACAGAGGACTCGCTCGAAGATGTCTGGTATGGCGTCGCATATGCTGTAGAGTCGTCTTTAATGAGTGCTGGTTCAGTACAAGGTGATTACACCTTGCTGGATTTATACTCTCTAGCACAACCGTTTGTACTAGAGATGTGGAAAGATGAAAGTAGAAACATGGATTATGATGTGCCTTTTGAAATAATGATCAAATCACCATCACTTAATCCGTAATCAGCCTTATAACGTTATTAATATTTCTGATGCTTTGCCTGTCACCTGTGCAATGTCTTTAAAGATGACCTCCAGCTGCTCCAATGATAGCGGCTCGGTATGAGGCGCAAGCTCACATAACTGACCAAGTGTGTGAGCATAAGCGGCTACTCTCTCTAGGTCGGCGGCTATGGCTGCGGTATTCATGCTAGTGCTGTTTGCTGTTTTGTTATTAATCATACTGATTGTCTTCCTAGACTGGTTAGTTTGATTAACTTTTGTTCTGTTGATAGATATTAGTTCAAGGTAGACTAATGTTTTTTATTTGAGGATTGAGGGATGTTAAAACGAATTGCAGTGTTGATGTGTGTGTTCGCTATAGCGGGATGTAGTGAACCTGAGCCACAGGTGATAGATTTAGATAAGGCAGCTGCTGATGCAGGTCTGTCTCTTGAAGACTATGAAGTACATGAAAACGGGGCGATTGAGATTAATTCGCAGGTTGAGAATGAACCCATTCAAGACAAGACCTTTGGTATAACGCCTGATGAGTTTGGTAGCCGTTTGAGTGCTGAAGCGAAAGAAGTAGGGTTAGGTGATATCGCTGTCGATAAATTTAGCGTGACCGAAGGCTCTGTGAATGATGTCTTTAGCGAAAAAATAAGCGATGCTATCGCTATGAATGGCACTGTCGATAAGAATGGTGAACTGAAATCAGTCACGTTTATAATGGGTCAAACAGAAAATGGCGACACTGAAATCATGAATATGATGATGATGGCTGGATTGTCAGCCCGCGCTATTAGCCCCAATCAGCCCAAAGAGCAGTCCGCTGGTGTTTTAACTGAAGTAGTCGTTGATGCTGTGAAGCAGTTCGGTGAGAAGGGTGATGGTGAAGCTAGCAAAATAGTCGGTGATATTAAGTATAGTTCATTGGCAAATAGTCAGTTAGGGATTTGGGCTGTTATTGAGTCTGTATAGATATACGTTAAACTTTAGGTAACTACTATGAATATAGAATCTGATAGATGGATGACTCTGTGGCTTGATCATTTCTTTAAGCATGCTGAACTAGTGAACACGCTGCCACATGGCTGGTGTGTTTATCGTGAGCCTGTGGATTGGAATTAATTATTATCGCTATAATCTTTATAAGCTAATAATGCCAATCTCTTAGTTAATACAGTAGAGGTAGTAGTCCCGATTTTTAGAAACAAAAAAACCCCTGCTAAAAAGCAGGGGTTTTGGGATTGTACAATAGCTTGCTTGGGGCTGAATCCGCGCCACGATTACACGGCCGCCTTATTCGTCTCTACAGTACTATAGAGCTTATATCAGCGCTCCCAAGCAAATGTTATTATAACTTATCTAATAAAAAAAATGTTTAATTTATGGAGATAAAATATGGACCCATTTGCATTTGCAACAATCGTAAGCCTACTTGCTACTTTCCATTCTGGTAGAGAAGGTAAGAAAGACATAGAAGAATTTAAGAATTGGTTAAATGAAAATAATTATGGCTACATGACTGCGATAATTGACAACAATAAAAGCTTGCAACAAGACCTTACCTCTTTTATGAGCCAAAACCATGAGCAGATGATGGCGCAACTTTCTACCCTCAATGATCTTATGATAACAGTATCAAGTCGCATAGAAGGTTTAGGTAGTATTGCTGCAAGTTTTGATTCTAATAACGGGTTTTCCGAGCAGGCTATTGATGTGCTGAGGCAATTTGTTAAATCAGATGGTATCGAGATGCGTCACTTACAAACTTGGAATTATGAAGGACAATCTAATGCCTACTATTTAGATAATGGCGAAGTTGAATATAATGAACCGAGATTTATTGAAACAGATTTAGATAGTTTAGTAAATGCTGGTTTAATTACTTTAACGAGAGGATCAAAAGGGAGTGCTATATATAAAATCACTCGTCAAGCTGTTCGTTTCATAGACTTCATTGACAATAATTAATGAATTTATTTATTCGAAGCCAGTAATTCTAACTGTGAGGTCAAGCCGCTAGATTTACTATAGCTATGCGTCGCCTTGTCTACTGTCCATTTTAGCGCGTCTATTTCTGCTTTAAATCCTTGCAAGATAATAGGACTTTCGGTTGTAACAGCAGGGTAGGCGTAAGCGGTAGTGATACTGAATTTTGCTTGCTGTTCTTTTATGCGTTTTGACTCTGCTTGAGCCGCTGCATGAGCAGCATCTTTACTTTTATATGTACCTTTTAGTTTTTTAGTCTTACCTTTTTTACCTTTTGTATTCACCGTTTTACGCTTAGCCTCGCTTTTATCCTGATAACTCGCTGATACATTATCATAATCGGACTGCCTATCCTCTACGCTATAGCGAAACTGATCGCCGGTCTGACGGGTGATGAGAGTTATGTTTAGTACGTGACCACTAGCACTGATATTGCTATTGGCAGTAAATATAAGTAACTTGCCATGCTTGATATTTACCACCGCGCCGTATTGATGACATAGCCGCGTCAATAGATGAATGTCTGACTCATCGGTCTGGTCAACATGACCAACATTAATACTGACAAGCTCCGGTTTAATCGATAAAGTAAGCTGTTGTCGCTTGGCGACTGTTTCTGCAACCTCACCTAGTGTCTTATTATGATACGACTGGCTATGGCCAGACTTGAGTGATGACTTAAAGTCTGCAGACTTGGCGCGTATGCTAATAGTGTCCGGTGTCCCAGACCATTCGCTACTGTCTACGATATAGATACCCATATCGTGAATGCCTGCATCCTCAAATCCCATCCAGCACTGTAACTTTACCCCGCGCTTAGGCAGCGCCAATGCGCCATCGTGGTCATCCAGTGTCAGTGTCAGCTCATCAGCATCAAGGTTCTTGTTGTCCGTCACAGATAAAGTCATGATGCGCGCCATGACCTGATCGTTAAGTGGCTTGCTGTCAGCGGTCAGCTTTAGTACAGGTGTGCGTAACACGTCATACTCCTTGTGCTGGTGTGTTTGGCTCGTCTACTTTATCTGCTTGGATGCGGTCATCATCGATACGCACCAGCTTCATCGTGCCGTCTATCTTACGTGCCACACCTAGATTGGTGATATGGCTGCGTGTCTCTTCAATCGCAGTGATAGCAAACACGCCGTATATATAACCACTGCCATCTATTAGCACGTAGCCACTACCGCTGTCTGCCATCTCTGATAAGTCGTCGATAGATTGCCGATTGCCAAAGCCGTGTGACTGATAGATCATAAAGGGAATGGTCACCGTCTCCTCACCAGCACCGGTAAACTGGTGCTGGTCACGACCTTGGGCAATGGAGTTACTAGCATGAGTCCATGACCTGCTGCGCTGCAGCTCGCTGTATGTGATGGTGTCGACACTAAAGACGAACTGTCCTAAGGATAAAAGCATTACCATTGCTCCGCTAGATCGTAAAGTGCTGTGTTATTGTTGCTTTGGTTGCGTTGCTGTTTAGCCAACGTTGCGGCTACTAATTCAGCAATCTGCTGCTCTGACTGATGCGGCTGGGCATTTACAATAATAGTAATAGGCGCGGTGCTTTGGGATTGATTAGCATTACCGCCCATCATGGCTGAGGCGCTAATCGGTTTACGATTGTCAAAGCGAATCTCACTGGTGTCCATCGCATCGCGTAAGCTATCGCTTGTTTTGAGCATAGCTTGAACAGGGCTATTGTTTTTGAGTAGTCCATTATTGAGGCCTTGCATCATGAAATCACCATACCCGGCAAAGACACGACTAGGGGAGTGTATACCCATCAAGCCAGTAAATGCGCCTTTGATTCTACCTGCTACACCTTTGATACCTTCAACAACGGCTGTGGCTCTGCTCATAATGCCGTTTTTTAGACCTTGTAGCAGGTTTGCTCCATAGCTATAGAATGTTTCACTCAATCCTGACAGATATGTCCAAACCGCTGTAAATGCAGTCATAAAAAAACTAACGGGATTGAAGCTTGATAAAAAAGAATTTAGCGCTTGGATTCCAGCATTAAATATAGACTTGATCCACTCCCAAGCTGCTGAAACGCTAGCGGTAATCGCTGCCCACAGATTAATAAAAAACTCTTTAATAGGACCCCAGTTTCTATAAACAAGATATGCTGCTACTGCCAATAGAGTAATTGCAATAAGGATAGGGTTTGCCATCATTGCCATGCCAACTACTCTTATGATGTTTAGTAAAAACATCAAAGACTTTCCTATCAAAGCTACGGCAGACACTACCGCTTGGCCGACAAACCCAAATAACGACCACAACATCTTTAATGGAGCAAGTAAGCTACTAAATATCCCTGCAAACCCACCAAGCGTCGCAAATGACGCACGCAATAACGCCATAGGACCAAGTATTGTTAATAGTATTGCACCAAAGCTACCTATTACGACTGCACCAATCGCCAAGATAGCAAAGGTCTTGCCAAGCGTGGCCATCAACTCAGGATTGGTATTTGCCCATTCCGTCATTTTTTGTGTCATGGTTGTTATGCTTTGCAAAAATTCACGAATGCCATCCCTATTTGCATCAAACAGCGCTGTTCTGAAAGCATCAATTGCGCTAGTCGTACCCGCCCAGTCCCCTGATGTATTGTCTGACATAGTTTTCGCTAGTTTGCTTAACTCTCCGTTCGATCCTTCTAGGTCTTGAATAAGTGTTTGCAGTTCGCCACTACCTGCATATTCAACTAATTTTGTCATTGCGCCACTGGCATTAAGCCCTGAAATATCCGATAAAAATGTTGCTTGTTCGGCTGTACCTAAATTTTTGGTTTTATCATAGATATCTTTTAAGATGTCGGGCATCGAACGTAGATTACCATTTGCATCTTGGCTTTGAACGCCTAGTTCTTTCATAGCGTCCGATACAGGCTTAGGTAAGCTTGCTAAACGCTGCATAATAGCTCGTAGTGCAGTACCAGCTTCTGAAGCCTGAATACCAGAATCACCTAATTTACCTGACATACCTGCTAGCTGTTCCAAACTAACGCCCAATGCTGATGCACCAGGCGCAGCATACTTCATGGTTTCGCCTAGCATTGCTACATCTAAGTTGGCTCTAGTAAAGGCGGCGGATAGTACGTCTCCGACTTTTCCCATATCTTTCGTAGGATCAAGTTTCATCCCTGAAAGAATATTTGAGGCGATGTCTGCAGTTTGTGGTAAGTCCATTTCACCAGCTAGTGCTAAGTCGAGCATGCCTGGCATAGCGGCTTTAATAGCTTTAGGAGTGAAGCCAGCCATCGCTAAGAACGCCTGACCACTCGCGGCATCACTTGCAGTAAATGAGGTGGTTGCACCAAGTTTTTTGGCTTGCTCTGCTAGCGCTTTATATTCAGGACTGTTTTTATCCAACCTTGTGATTGCTTCTACTTTGCTTAATTTAGCTTCCAACTCAATACCTGGCGCAAGTAAGCGTGCTGCTCCATAAGTCGCTGCTGCACCACCAGCTGCGAGCTGGATTGACTTGTTGCGCATATCCCCCATCTGCTGTGACTGCTGCTGCGCGCGCCGAACACTATCCATACGTTGTCGCTGTTGATCCAACCGCCTATTGGCCTCCGCTATTTGATCGGCCAGGCGACTTTGATCCCTACCTAAGTTGCTGGTAGAGACGCCAGCAGACTCAAGCCGTTGCCTAAGTTGTGCTAATGACTGCCGCTGACCATCGACACTACGATCTAAGCGCTCGACACTGCGCTGGGCAGTATTGAACCGATTAATTAGGGTTTGGGATGGATTGTTTGTAGCCGCTATCTGTTGTCGCAGTGCTTCCATGCGTTGTTTAGCAGCTTGAAGTTTGCCGCTTGTCTCTGTCAGCTCACGGCTCATATCCTTAAATGCAGTGATACGATTTTGAGTGGCTTCCAGTTTTTTGACAGCATCACGCGCATCGTTGAACGCATTGACCGAGCGTGATACCTGCGACTCTATACCGCGCAGGGGCGCGGAAATATCATCGATCAACTTCAGTGTTGCGGATAGATCTAAGTTGTTCGCCATATAACGCGCCTATTAAAAGTTATTTATCCGTCTCACTACGCTTACGGGCCTTGTCGTGCCAATTCATCAGCTCATCAATATCCATATCTTCACAGTCAGACGGTCGCCAATGAAATACGACCGCCAAGTCTGCAATCACATCATCTACGCTGTGAGGGATGCCCCGGCTTTCGCGGCTTCTGCTTCCTGACGCGCCTTCGCTCTCTGATCCTTGCTGGCGAAAAAACCGACCACCGCTGTAGATAGGCTTAAAAAGTCAGTAGGGTCTAGGGCAGCAACTTCATGCTCTGCGAGTGGTGGGGTACTCACACGAGGTACGAGCTTGATAACGGTATCAACATCTAGTTTTAGCAGGTCAGATAAAGATAGACCACGCAATGCGCCAGTCTTGGGTTTATTGATATTAACTTGACTAATGGTTAAGTCGCCGCGTTGGATAGGATTATCAAACTCAACCGTTTCAATATCTGGATTGGTTGGCATTGGCGGTGGAGTAATAGCGTCTTTTTGTTTTAGTTCTTCGATGATAGTAGCTGAAGTATCTTTGCTCATAATATTTGTCCTGGTATGTGTGGTTGTTTTAATAAAAGTAGTGTTAAAAAAATTGGCCATGTTTGAATGGCAGTGAATCTGTTCATTGCCTGAAGATCGTCGCCTTGGTGAGCCGTCACCTCACCAACTAGCTAATCGCCATTTATCCAAACCCTGACGGTTGGCCAAAAGAGTTATAGACCTAACTTGGCGTTGATTTCGCCGGTCATGTCTTTGCCTGCGACGATGAATACACCATTCACAAAGTCGACTTCTAGTAGGGTAATGCCGTCATCAACAATCTTGAGATACGTCACACTATAGGTCAGTTCATGCTCGTTGATACTGCCAAGCTCGAGCTCGCCTAATGGTAAGTTGGTCACTGAACCGCGCATGTACACGTCTCGCACAACGTGAGTACAAGTGTCTTGACGCTCATAAGCACCGATGTAGCGAATAGGCAAGGCGTCAACGCCGCAATAAGCCAGCTGAGTGATATGCCGGGCATCGACACCTGTATAAGTAACGGTCGATTCCATCGCCTCAAAGCCCATATCCAACTTGATATCGCCAATCATACCGGCAGCCCGGTAGTCTTCAGTCTTTTTGACAATCTCAGGTAGGTTGATGGTTTTGGCTGTGCCGGCGTAGCTGTCGCCATCGACACGGACGTTAAAGTTTTTGAGTACTGCAGGCATCTGTTTTGCCATGTGAATGTTCCTTTTAGTCGTTTATGCTTATGCGCCCTGAGCGATGAGCTTGCCAAAGTCAACGAGATAGCGATCGGTAATGCGTTGATTTAAGCGCAGATTCTCAAGCGTTGGTACTGGTGTATAATCGTAGTCAACGTAGAGTAGGCCCTGGCTTAAATCCTGCTCGTTATTCAAGTCTTCGTTGTACCAGCAGCTGGCTCCAATTAACCAGCCTTTTGAGACGGTAGCGCGGAGCTTGGCATTGATTGAGTCGATGATATCTCGGACCAGTACGGGCGTAAGCGGCTGATCAATAAATGGGGCGCAGCCGTTGATAATCGTATCAAGCAACCACTGAGCCGTTAAAGTGCCAGTCTCAAAAGCAAAGCGCGGGTCTGATGAACAGGTGCGATTGCCCCAGAAACGGAATCCTTCATGCTGGATAACTGAGGTGACCTCATTAGCATTTAAGTAGCCAACTTCGGTATTAGGGTCCTCCAAATCCCATGTGCGAGGCTGCACGATACCATCGACACCCGGCACTGGAATATTAGAGATGGATTTGGTAAAGCTCGCAGGATAGCTCTCATCGATGAGCGTGCGCATTGCAAGGGCAGTGGCGATGATGGGGGTTATTTGGGTCATTCGGTATATCCTTAATTGGTTAGGAATAAAAATCGGTTTGCAGTACTCATGCCGATTACGTTCAGTTTTAAAGGTTCATCTACTGACTTTGTTGTGTCAGTTACAAGTACATGCTCAGCACCGTAACGCTCGCGCTGTAAGCGGTAACACAAGCGATTGTGGTCAGTCACATAAGCAAAAATAATGTCGCTATTGCCAATGTTGAACTTGCGCTTATCATCAAGCGACAAGCGTGGATTAGTGATATTGGGGTATAGTGTCAGCACGTTTTTAGCCACGCTTGAGTCATACCAATACAGCTTAGCTACGCCATTCTCGACGTATGCGATCGTTGGACGCATGTTCTGATCAAAGCTAAAGCTCATCTCAGTGACATCACCTGCAAACGCTAAGACTGCGACTGGCTCAGCACCGCTACGCTGTAGGTAAATAGCTTTACCTTTGACGTAGCCGTACCAGTAGTACTGCATAGGCTCACTGGTATCAGATAGGGCGATGCCACCAAGCTCCCAACACTTTGTCGCTGTCTGCGACTTATTGCGTGGTGGTAAAAACGAGGCACTATCAAGTTCAGTAAGCGTATTGTCGGGTAACATTACAATTCGCCCTCGTAACGACCCCAGCTGAATTCGAGTGGGATAGATAACGTATCTTTATTTGTTTTGGTTAATGGTGCGTCATCTGACACGCGCCCAAATCTAATTTGCACATTAAAAAATGCGTAATTTTGTCCTGTCGCAGCTCCAATAAACGTTGTTAAGGTGCGGAACGTTGTGTTTGCGGCGTTCAACCCTATAGAGCTAGTTATCACAAGTTTAGAGCTACCCGCCACGTATGTGCTATAAGTCACTGCTGTAGCTGCATCAACTTGACCTGTACTAGGAAATGTAGCTATTGCTACCAAATCACTTGTGGTGAATTTTAAATTTGAAGGGAAAATTAGAGCCGATGGAGATACCGAATTTGTATTATTGTTACCAACAAGCACAGGCCTAACTATCATGTTGTAAGGTACAGATCCTCCAGCACCATCCAAAATATTCACGACAAAAGATTTGTCAGTTGTATCAATTACTTTATAAATCTTATAATAAATATCTAGCGTCTCTCCTAGTTTGAGGCTAATAGACCCAGCGGCGCCCGAACTATCTTTAATCAAAGCACGAGTAGTTAAGTAGTAGTCGGTAGTACCGCCTTGACTGACTAGACCTACTTCACTGATATTTACATTGTCTAAATTTGTGAAACGATATTTTCTCTGCTCCCACATTTTGTAGAGACCATCACCTTCATCCACGTAGCTATAATTTGATGTGGTGTCAGAACCTGAAGCAATCGCAAGAAACGAATCAAGCTTGGTTTGCGTGATTGCAGGGGAGCTGTTACCGCTACCGATCGCGCAATTGGCATTCATATAGAGACCTTTACCACCGCCGAAGAAATCTAAACCTTGATTTAAGATTAGGTTTTTCTGATAACCGGTATCTATCTTGATATTGCCGTCTGCTTTGGTGACAACGCAGCGGACTTCTCCTGCTATTCCTAGGTGCATTTTTAAACCCCTTTCTTTAATGTAATGTCTAACGGCTTGACTGACGGCATATACGCATCACTGTCATATACGTTATGACTAATCAGTACCTGCTTGAGCGTGATATCTAGCGGCCTGGCGGATGGTATATAAGCATCATCGTCAATTGTTTTATCTTTCAAAATATGCCGTAAAGTAATATCTAATGGCTTAACTGTCGGCATATACGCGTCATTGTCGTCAATGTCTTTACGCATGAGTAGCGAGCGCAATGTTATGTCTAACGGTCTGATGCTAGGCTGGTACGCATCACTATCAATCGTTGTGTCTTTTAGTATCTGCTTGAGCGTGATGTTTAACGGCTTAACTGTGGGCTGATAAGCATCTTCTTTTTCGACCAGCGCAGGATATGGCTTACTTGCCCATAGCCGCCGTGTTACTTTCCCGCTGGAACACCCCATTCGCCATCAATAAGACAAAGCTCACGGTCACCGTAGGTGTCACGGTATGTCACGATTGCAGCCTTATCTGTGATTAATGCACCATCAGCGGTACGCGGAGATGCGTAGACAATACCACGGCGTTTTTTGGCGATAGATACGAGTTTAAGTACAACATCAGGCGTATCAATTTCTGGCGCCCCTAGGCGTTTGGGCATCAAACCAAAGCGAGAGGGGCATGTTAACAACACATCTAAGGTATCGACATCCAGTGGTTCGGTCATACGTAAGAGGACGATGGTAGGGTTGTGGATATCGCGTATCGCCTGAAGGCAATCGCGCAAAGTGCCATTAGTGCCTGCGTTATCAATATTGTCTTGTGTAATGCCAGTCAGCAGTACTGGGGTATCAGATGGATACATGATGTCATCCGCATCCGTGCTGGTGACGACTAGACCAATTACGCTGACATTGGCATTGCGCATAGGCATAATGCCTTGAGTTAGCTCTTGAGCTGATATGCCGTGATGAAATGCTGTCATAGTGTTTATCCTGTGAATTTATTGAATTAAGCGGTACGTAACCATTGAGCCACGACTTTAGAGGGCTGAATATTGTTGTGAGGTTGGTCACCGCCAGCAGATTCAGTCACCAAATTTCCCATACTGCTTGATTGGCTTTCGGTTGCAGGGCGTCCAGCCCCACCAATACCTCCTGTCCGGAAGCTAACAGGATGGGTATGGCTTGGAGCTTCATCAATTGTCAACTTATGCGTATTTGCGCCAAATTCATTGCCCATCGCTTTATAATCAGCAGGGTCAGATGCCTTGGTTGAAAAACCAACTAGCGTTCTGCCTTCCGCGAATCGCGTCCATGTACCGTAACCATGATGAGCTCGCACCGCTGCGGCATTAGTATGGTTAATAGTTGTTACATAGACATCGCCGACCTTGTATGCCTGCATAAATTCTTTTAACCAAAGGATGTTTTCTGCCAATTGTTTGGTTGCAAGGTTTGCATTACCCGAAGCACCGCCCAGTATTTTTTCCGTAGTTTCGACTTGATTGATGTCGTCATGCCACTGTGCGGTTAAACTCAGATTACTCATAATATTTACCTAGTTGTTATTGATAATAAGCTGTGCCATCGTATTTACTTTGTCCGTCGTAGCGGACTGAAACATTAGAAGGATCGTAGCGCTCCCAAAGATGACTGGTGTAAAGCTGATAGTGATCAGGTGCTGTATTACTAGGTGTGATATTGCCATTTAACCCTGCATAAATAGCAGGAAGACTAATATGAGGGTCATTATCATCGGTAGCTACAAGCTCAACACCTTGTAAACGTCGCCAAAATGTTGGAATGCCTAACAGTTGATCAAACAGAGGTTTAGGGCTTTCTGGCAAATGCGTCCAGTATTTATAACCAAACGGTACCAGCATTTGACAGACCATATTAAGTCTAGAATCAACCCAAGACTGAGTAGCTGTGACCACGTTGGCGTCAATAACTAAATTGACGTTAGGGTTATCAATACTGATAACGGCTTTGATACGGTAATCAACAGCGGCTGTAGAGCTGGCAACTGGCTTTTGCACCTCTGGCACTTGACCAACCCAAATTAAATCACCAGCATTATCAATCAGACCAATCTCACGAATAAACCAACCGCCTTGATCTTGTGGAACGATACAAGTAATCTCGTATTGTCCAGTGACTGACGTGGCTGCAACGCTCTCAACCGCACCTTGATAACGCTTACTAACCAGCACTTGTTGATCAAGCCGTTGGCTAAAGTCAACATTAACGCCTTGGCCCACGGCAAACTGGGTAATGCGCACAGGTGGGCTGCCAGC
The DNA here is from genome assembly GCF_002439405.1 of Psychrobacter sp. UBA6291. Lineage (NCBI taxonomy): Bacteria > Pseudomonadati > Pseudomonadota > Gammaproteobacteria > Moraxellales > Moraxellaceae > Psychrobacter > Psychrobacter sp. UBA6291. The sequence continues at coordinate 29,769 of NZ_DJUD01000014.1, forward strand.
ACTAGCAGCAGCGGCCAGTTTTTGTTGTCCAAGCGTGGTCAGTAAGAGCTGATATGTCATGGTGAGCCTTTTGTTTGTATTTATCTAAATTATGGTCGGAGGCCAGCACCGTTGTCAGGTGCTACCGGCATTAATACACGGTCAATAGCAGCGCCATCAAATACAATAACGTCGCCTAGTTTTTTGACAGTGAATAATTCAGATTTATCAGCAGTAATCTCGAGGGTGCGCTTTGGTGCAGTGGTGTAATCGACCAGATGCTCAGGCTTATGCAATGTATAAATATTAAGATTAGTCGCTATACCACTGACTACTTCGATATGCACTGAGTCCATGCGCGTACGTAATAGCGCTGGGTCAAAGATAATATCGATATCAGCACGCGCCTCGGCGTCATCAATAATTAAGGCTAAATGGCTAGCGGTAGCTATACCTGAATCTTCTAGCACTTTAAAATCAACGACAAACTTACCCGAATCATTGGCGATAGGGTTGGTGACGTGTTTAGTAACACCTTGGGGTTGTTGGTTATTTGGCATGGTCAATCCTTAGTTAGTGATAGTAATTTCAACGCCGACCGCGGGAACAGCATAGGCGGCGATAGTTGCATTAATACTGGTACCAAAATAAATATCGTAATGAGCAGACAAACGCTTAACGGCATCGACGACAGCTCGAACTTGGCGTACTGAATCAGTGATAACCCCGTTCATCGGATTTACTTCGATACTAAAAGTACCAGGCATTCCTTTCGGGCTTTTCTCAAACCATTCGATCACGTTGGTTTCATAGTTCATGACGGCAAGTGCCCGTTTTACGGCACCCAACGTACCTTTACGCTGATGGACCCAAACAGAGTTTTTGATCACGTTGCGCTGTGTCTCAATCGACCAAGCGTCATTCCACTCATCGACTGACCATGCGTAAGCTAAAAACGGTAAGTATTCGATAGGGCAGTTATCAGCATCCCAAATCAAATCAAAAGGCACATCTATCGATTCAAGATGCGCTGTCAGTGTGGCAAGCTCACGCTCAAGCGGTTTACTATTAGCCGGCAGCAAAGATAAATCAGTCATTGCTACTCACCGCTGTAATGTTGTGATTGGTGCAGTGTGCTACTTGTGAGACATCAACTAACACATCAGTCGCGGGGCTAATTAGCTCAATTCGACTGACGCCGTTTACATCCAGTGCGCCAATAATACGGCTAGTAGCAATGCGGCGACCAGGCTTAAACTCTGAGCGTAAGTAGGCGCGTAATGCTGCCAAGCCTTGCGCTAGTATGAGCTGTGGGCTAATACCTGCTTTAATATAAATAATCGCGTTAATCTCATAAGCTTTTGCTATGGCGCTATGCACACGCACCAAGTCGGTCAAAGGCCGTATATCATCAGCGGTAAGCGCGGCCACGACGTCATTGATGGCTGTTTGGCCAACGCCAACAGTCAGATCAGCTTGTTCAAGTACGTCGCCTTCAATTTGACCAGACAGGTAAACATCTACTTCAGTAGGAGCCGGGCTATGTACAGTGGCGTTAAACACTTCAGGGCTAGCAGATAGCGCGTGGAATAAATATGCTCCTGCGCTGCCAGCTTTTGTCTCGGCTTCGACTGACAAAGCCAAGCGATCACGATAATCGGTATCGGCTTCTAAAATCTCAGGCGTGACCGGATTGGTTGTTAAGTCTTCTACTTGTAAAACTTTGCGCTGGACACGGTAATAAGTGACACCTACATGATCCAAGTCAGCACCATTGGCATAAGCTAGCATTAGGCTACGCGCAGTTCGATTGATTTCACTCACTTTTATACTGTAGCGATAAGCCAGGACTTCCAATATCTTATTAACTGGTTCTGACTCTAATGCCAATGCCGCATGTATCGGGTGATTTACAGGGAATTTGGCGGCAAACTCGGCGCGAATTTCAAGCAACTCAGCTTCAGGCGAAATAGGCTTGATTAAATTTGGTGGTGGTAAGCCTTGTAAGTTAATAGCGGTAAATACGTTACTCATGTAGCGCCCCTTACCAGCGATAATGATGTAGTCAAAGTGGAACTGTCGGCACGTCGCATCTCAATTAAAGTATTCCAGCCGCTATTGATGCCATCATGAATCAAAGACAGGCTAACTTTGCTGACTTTAATCCTAGGCTCCCAGCGGATAAGAGCGGTTGCCGTGGCTGCCATCAACTTTAAACGCGTAGCGTCATTGGCTGGAGCGTCAATTAGAAAAGGTAGTAGACTGCCATATTCACGGCGCATCAATCGTGTGCCAATTGGCGTAGTCAAAATGTCATGTATCGATTGACGTAAATGCTCGTCTTGGTTTAATAATTCGCCGTTGGTTCGGGACATGCCCGTTGCGTGCATCATCATTGCGGCTGACCCGTACTTGATCCGCCAGATTCAACCCCGCTATGAGTATGCGCAGTTAGTTTTATGCCGTTGGCCGTTACTTCGTCAGACGCAGAGATTGACTTTCCGCAATCAATAGAACCGTTAACTTGCAAATCACCAGTCAGTGTGGCTGATGGCGTGTCCCATACAATGCTGGCCGCCGCTTGATTGGTGATTTGGCTGACATGCATGGTAAGCTGACTATTAACCACATCAATACTGCAAAAATCAGTGTCGTTATAACGGATGCGTATCTCATTAGGGTCGGTACTCGGACTAGGATTGTGATCGCTATATAAGCTGACAACCGGGATGGCATTAGCCAATTCACCGCTAGGCGATACGAGCAAAAATTGCTCACTCATACTAGGGCAACGCCATACACTAACCATACCAGCGGCAATAGTTGGTATCGATAGCCAGTCGGTCTCGTTATCACCAACTGCTAGACGCATTAAAGCAGCATCGGCGTCAATCTCTATGACGGTACCGATAGTGGCGATGTTATGTAGGCGGCGTTGGTGTTCTGCATTCATGGCTATAGTCTGCATTGCAGCAGAGGCAAGCGCACCAAGTGCTTAACCGTAAGTCCGATTTGCGGATATAAAAAAGCCCCGCTTGTGGACGGGGTTGAGGAAAGAGGACAGAACTTATTATTATATTTTTTCGATAATATCTACGATAAAAATCTCACCTTCAAAAAGTGTACCGTGTTCAAACTTATTACCATCAGGCTTATTTTCACACCAGTCTGAAAACTCTTGAAGCTTATCTACTGGAATATAATATTTATTACCTTCGTAATCTGTAGTGATCACCACATTCTTAGCTATCATAACCATACCTATTCATTCAATAAAAAATCTTTAATTTCATTAATGATTAACTTTCTATCCTCATCTGACCAACCGACAGTTTCACGTATTGGGTAACGCGTTGGCTTTGAGTTTTCATTAGGCTTAATGGTTTTACCATATTGGTGAACGGCCATCACTTCAGCGGTACGACCACTATACCCAATCTCAGCGTGGCGGCTGCTATAAGCAGTCTTTAACATCTTAGGTAAACGCTTAAACATTGCACCTTCACGAATACTACCAACCTGACTGCGCTTACGAGGTTTAAAGCGGCGGCCGTCTGGGTCTTTTTGTGCTTTGATACGGCGTTTCCATGCAGTACGCATCTTAGTAGAAAGTCGGCGGTTTAGTTTACGCTTTTGATTGTCATTCAACTGCTGGTTGATGCGGTTAAGCCAAGGCGCTAATTCGTCAAAGTTATCACTCATGGTCCGACCGCGTCAGCAATATCTTTGGTAACCCAGTTACCCAATGCATCAGCCCACACTTTGGGTGGACAGAGGTGATAGTCGCCGCTTTCGTTAATGACCAGTTTATCCATTAAACCAATATCAACCGTAAGATCATAAGTTTCGGCATCTATGATTTCACTGTCAAAATTCAAGTCTGGTACCGGATAGCCTTTTGATTCAAACCACTTACGAATGAACGTCATTAAGCTAAAAGGATCATTGTCACGGCAGTCAATAAATAAGAAGCGGGCGATATAGTTAATATCGCCGCTATTGGATGGCAGCTCACCATTCACTAAAAAAAGATGCACTTTGTCTGCGGTCAGTTGCGCTGCAAACTTGGCAAGTAAATCGTCTTTTAGCTGCTGCAGGTATTTCATGAAAGTTCAGCCGCGGCTGCTTCGAGCTGCTCAACAATACGACGTGACCAGCCTTTACCAAAAGCGCTCCAATTCCCAAGATCGGTAAAGAATTTTAATCGTTCAGCCAAGAACTTAAAGACAATTACATTGGCGGGTAAACGATTAACAGCCCCAATAGTTTGAGACCCAACAATACCATCGACTTGACGCCCTGTAATGCCTGCTGCCTTTTGCAAGAGCTTTATAGCGCGGTTAGGTCCGTGATTGTAAGCAGCGTCAAAGACTTGAATGGCAATGGTAGAATCAAACTTATCGCAGTGCGCTGCGTCCCAATAAGACTTTTTAGCCACTTCTTTGGCAAACGACTTCGGTAGGTTACGCATATTGCCATAATAGCCATGAGCGACCGCGACGCGCTTAGTGACACCGTACATCGTCTCGCCACCTGGGTCACGCGGGTGATTCACATAACCACCTTCGTTGACCATTAAGCGGTCAAACGCCTTATCAAAAGTAGTGTTATTAGTCATCACTAGCTCCTTTATTAAAAATACCATTCAAACGAGAATTAAAATCCTGTTCTCGCGTTTTCTTACTTTGTTTAATGAGTAAATACCATGACAAGTACATCGCGGCAACGAGTGCCAAACACCCAAAGCGTATAAACATATAACGGATAGGGAGTTTGTCACCGAGAATGCTAGTGTCATAAGCAAGATAGACAAAACAAACCAGTGCATAGCATGCCAATACACGAAATGCCCACCAGCCCACACTGTCATGGCATCGGGTACGCATTAGCATCCAAAACAACATGAGCGCAGCCAAAACCATTGCAGATATATTGATAATCACCATCATTTGCTGACTCCTAATAATTTAGCAGCCCAATCTGGCAGTAACTCCACCATTTTTTCTGACTTAACAACAGCAACGACTAGGCGTAAAAAGAAATAACCGATACCAGCCCAGAGAAAACTCACGAGTAAAACAACATCATCACTACTATTGATGTAACCCATTAGCTCCAGACTGCCACGAGTAAAAAATAATCCCGCACCAAATCCTAATAAAATATGGCCAAGGCTGGTCGCAGAGGGTGGAAACTTCTTGTCTTCACCAAAAGCTAGAAAACTACCAACCGTACCAATGATAGTTGCAACAAGCATCGATGGAGTAATGAAAGGGAGGGCAGTAAAAAAAGGGGTGTCGGCCTTGGCATGAGAGATGGTTAACAACATCCAAACAGCTATCGCAGCGAGCCAACCTAATGCACAACCTATACGCAGTAGCCAGACTTTTTTAGTTGTCGGTTTTTTCATATTAATCCCATAGTTTTATAGATGGTGCTGCAGCAACAGCATTATCGTTTGGCAAGATAACAACGGTACCAGTCGGCAATAGAGCTTGAGGCGTATATTCGGCATTACTCTCTATCAGTTTAGGTAGCATATCCATAGATCTGTGTGCGTATATGCGATAAGCGATGGCGTCAAGCGTATCGTTTTGTGTAGCGCGTATAGTCCGCTGATATTGATTAGTACTCATAAAAGTTTCACACGATTACGGCGGCGACCAGTCATATCGGCGATACAGTGACTGACAATACGACGTAAGCGGTCAGATTTTGTCAGCTGAACATCACCACTAATAGTGCCTTGGCTGGTCGTATCATAATCAACATAATTATCAGCGATGAGTGCGGCCGCTTCATTCATAATGGCGCGCTTATAGGTGCGCTCAAAGATATCAGTGCGGAGACGCTTTTCAGATAAGTGACGCTGCAAAGTGAGTAGACTAAAAAAGGAGGCAGGTAATTCGCCATTGATCGTGTCATAAGCATTGTCGATATAACCTGCGATACGGTCAGCGCCAAGCGTTTTATCAATCCGCATTAGCTGCACCATGTCTTCAGTACTAACTGAGGGCAGATGAGCGTAATGGTTAGGGACGTTTTTCGCTTGGACTTGCTGATTGATCAGCATGATATTACCTGCAGATAAAAGAAAAGCGGTAGTCACTTTGACGTTGGTATGATGCGATCAGCAAATAGCATTGTCTTAGTGAGCCGCTTCCCGGGTGGGGACGTTACTCTCCAGCTTTCTCAAGCTGGGTGAGGTCTTTTTTGCAGCCGACTTTGTCATCAAGCTTAATCGCAGTCTTGTAAGCGTGGATAGCATCGTCTGGCTTGGCATCTTTTAAGCTGTCACCAAGTACACGATATAGTTTGGCGCGGACTTGGTCTGGCATATCTTGTGCGGTCGTACTATCAATAGCTCGCTGAATCAAATCAGCATACACAGAGACATCATTATCTTTTTCGAGTGTCAATAATTCGTCAGCAAGCTGCTCAACGAATACAGTGGCCACATCACGGGTAAATGGCTCTGGCATCACAAAATCATTAAGTAATGCGTATTCGGCAATATCGATAGCAGTCTTAAACTCATGAGTGTCTAAGCACCAAACCATAAGCTTAACCAGCATGTCATCTTGACCACCGACGCCTTCAGCGATAGTGCCTTCAATCCATGGCATATAAAACGGTAGAAACTCTTTTTTAAGCTCTGTTTTATGATTGATGGATTGGATGTTTGATAGATGCTGATCATCGTTCCAAAACTTCAGCTCAATATTGCTACTAGCATCAGGATTGGTGTCGCCATCAGATGGTGCATCACTGATAGGAGTCGATTGACTGACCATCGTTGTACCGGTGCGACGACCCAGTACTTGAGCAGATAATCTCGGATCAGCGGTGGCAGCAGCAGCTTTCTTGGCAGCTTGAGTACGGACAAAGTGATTGCGCAGGGAGTTGGTTTTCATTTCTTAGCCTTCTATTACGATGTTTTCGATTAAGACCGTTTTGCTATAGTCTTCGACAACATAGCACTCGTTGACCGATTGATAATCAGTTGTACGATCCCATTGCGGCTCATCAATAATATGACGACGCATAGAGCCGCGTTGCTGATAGATAGATAGGTTGTCATGAGTAGTAATTAACAAGCCATTTGGTACAAAAAAGGCAGGCGTATCGACAGGCAAACTACCAAGTTGCTGACGTTGATAAAGTGCTTGCGCTGCTGTGGCCTCCACAGGCGACAAGTTCTGGTTCAATAGACCAACATACTTGTCAGAAACTAAGTTGCGGCTAGTAATAGCGGTTAAGCCATTGGCTTGACGATGTTGCTCGCCAATTAGCTCATTGATAGCCATTTCTACTAAGGCATCTAAGTTCTTAAACTCATGCGACGCACCAATCGTAATACCATCGATATGACGCTCTTCGTTGTAAGCTCGGATCTTCTCAAGCCAACCGATATTAACGTCTTGAAGCAAAGGATTGAGTTCACGGTTTGAGGTCTTGGCGCGATAGAGACCGTTAAAGCCAACGCGCTGCTTATCTTCAGCGACTATCTTGACCGCTAAATTTGCAAGCTTAGTCTGAAAGTCTGGTAAATAACCCCAGTTGTCGATAACTTCATACAGGTAAGCGATATCAGAGTTTGTCTGAGTACAAAGGTAATCATCGATTGCTTCAAGCGTACCCAAATGAGTAGGGCGGCGGGGCTGAATACGAGTGTCAGTAGTGCTAGCAGCAGACTGATTGCCACCAAGACCTAATTTCTGACCATGAGCTTGCTTGACGCCTTGAATGTTAATTTTGCCCAAAAAGTCCGTCATTTGACGGTAAACCTCAATGAGCTTTTGCTCAACTGCGGGAGCGATTGGAAAAGCAGCGGCGTAGTTTTGGGCGCCGTTAACACGGGCTACTTGCTGTTTGTACTGCTCAAGCTGTAGCGCCGTTTGCGGATCTAAAGTAAACATAAATATCCTTAATAATAGAGGTAACGCAACTGAGTGCTGGCACTCATGGGTTAAAACTGAATGTTAGTATTCAGTTAGTTGGGAGCCAGTCCCAGCGGAAGGAGGGATATTCGTTAAATTAGTAGAAGGCTGAGTCGACAATTGGTTCTTTAGCGATTCAAACTCAGTCTTTAATTCTGATAATTGAGTCTTCAACGTTTCATTTCCTTCAGCTACGCCCTCTGTCTTTTCGTTGAGCGTTTTAAATGATTGCAAGACCAATTCTTGCTCTTGAGTACTCATGCCTGATTTCTTAGATGCAAACATGGTTGACAGCTTTTGCAAAAAATTATTAGCTTCAGGCTGGGTGTTTAGGTCTTGAGTCTGAGTGTCGGTAACTGGCTGCTCTGTGGTGTTATTAACTACTGGTGTTGCAGGATCAGTATTGGCTGCTGTAGCTGGGGCGGTTTTAGTCATAAGGATAAGCTCTTGATCATTAATGTCAGTGCGCAAGGCATCTGCATTACGGTTGAATTTTAGTGGTTCGATACCGCGGGATGCCGGTCTGTCAGTAACCGCAAGTCCAACTAAATAGGCGCGTCCAGTATCAGCAAATTTGGGGTAGAACTCGATAGACGTAAAAATCTTATTACCTTTTTGGTTCGCTTCGACCAAAGTAGGTAGAACAGATAACGTGGCATACAGACACATTAATTGAACGTTAGAACCATTTTGTGTGAAAGTTTCTACGCCATGATCAACTTTGATAATGTCACCTAACGCACCTTCATTATTTCTACCATTGAGCCCTGACCAATAATCGCTCATGTGCTCGCAGTTAATACGAGCAGTGTACTCAACAGGATCATATGTCTCAGACATATCAATAATTTGCTGCTGCGAGAGTGAACGGCCATCGACCGTTTGACCCTCACGGGCGACGCGAAAGCGTTTGACAACTCGTTTACCGGGCAATACAGGATCAGCCATAGTCAATCTCAGTTATTAATGTTTGATAATCTTTAAATAAGCTTTAGTTTGTCGGTTAAGAGGCATAACGGGCAACTGGTTGTTAACCGCAAAGTGGGTTTACGGTTACAAACAGCGTGGTTGCAAGGGTTACGCGCTATAAGCTATTGCCTTATGACTATTGACCAATCCCATATCATCGAAGACAGTAATGCGGATAACCGCGAACGCGCGCGCTTACTCTACGCGCAAGGCTTGAGCGTTACTGAAATATCCAAAGAATTGAGTGAAAAGCGCCCAACTGTCGCCAGCTGGAAAAAGCGTGACGCTTGGGTGCGCGCAAGTATTTTTGAAAATGTAAAATCGGCAATGCAAGCTCGATTGCTTATGCTGATTAACATGAAAAACAAAGGAAATGCCGAATATAAAGAAATCGACTTTTTTAACCAGCAATTAGAGCGGACAGCAAGAATAGAGCGTTATAACGAGGGTGGTAATGGTGCGACACTTAATCCAAAACTATCCAAACGATACAAAGAAGATCGTAAACCAGCCGTTAAGAACCTATTTACTGAAGAAGAAATCGACGCGTTAGAAGACGCCTTTAAATTAATGATTGAACCCTATAAGTTTCAGCAGCGTTGGGTTGAGATATTAAACGGCACTAAAAAGCATCGCGCTGCACGTATATTTATGATGCTGAAATCCCGCCAGATTGGGGCTACCTATGTCATAGCAATTTGGGCGCTTATTAATGCACTACGCACCAAAAAGAATAAAATATTCTTATCAGCGAGTAAGGCGCAGGCGTACCAATTTATTGAGTACATCAAAGCGTTTGTGTTTGAAGTGCTGGGCAGGAATATTGGTGGGGAGCCAATCGTACTGTCATTAGAAGACAATACTCAGGTTAGTCTTTATTACATGGGCACCAATGCATTGACGGCACAGGGTCGTCATGGCGATGTAATAATGGATGAGTTTTTCTGGATTCGTAAATTTAAAGAGTTCCGTGCCGTCGCCTCTGGCATGGCATCACAAAGTCATTTCCAGCAGGTCTATTTATCTACGCCAAGCAGTGTCTTGCATGAAGCCTATGCGTTTTGGACAGGTAAAGATGGTGTTAATAAAAAAGATATCGATACGTCACACAGCGCTTTAAAATCTGGGCGCTACTGTGATGATGGCAAATGGCGTTTAATCGTCACTATCAAAGATGCTATTCGTGGTGGTTTTGACAAACTTGACATAGCACAGCTGCTACTGGAGTACACACCCGAACGCTTTGCCAATCTGTTTATGTGTGTATTTCTTGATGACAGTAATAGTTATTTTCCTTTATCAGTACTGCAACCAAACATGGTGGATAGCTGGCAGATCTGGGATGACTTTACACCGCTAGGCAGCAAGAAATTTGCCAAACCAGTTTGGGTAGGCTATGACCCTAGCTTTACAGGCGATCGACCAGCATTGGCAGTCATCGCGCCGCCTGAAAAAGAGGGACAGCCGTATCGCATCTTAGAGCGTATGCACCTTGACCATATGCCACCACACGTCCAAGCACAGCACATCAAAAAGATTTGCGAGCGCTACGATGTTGAGTTTTTAGGTATTGATACAACAGGAGCTGGGATCTCAGTCGCTGAGCACGTTAAAAAATTCTATCCAAACTACACCGCCATTATCTATAGCGTTGAGAGTAAGACGCGTATGGCGCTCAGGGTTAAAGAGCTTTTCACCCGGCGCAAACTACATTTTGATGCGGGCAGCATTGATATCGCAAAAGCATTTATTGCTATCAAGCAAGCACTGACTGGCAGTCAACGCCAAATGACGTTTGTAAGTAGCCGTAGTAAAGAGGTTGGCCATAGTGATATTGCGTGGGCAATTATGAATGCGCTTGAAAAAGCACCACTTGCTAGTACGGATCAAATCAACGATGGCGTCCACAAATCACGAATCGGGGTACACAGATGACAGAAAAATCAATAGACAGCAATGGTCAGAAGATAATCATGCACAGCTTTGGGGACCCAGAGCCAGTGCTAGATGGGCGCAGTATGTTCGAATACGAATATTGCCCAATGTATCAAAACCACTATGAATATCCTTATGACATTGATGCGGTGGCCAAGCTGTATCATGCGACCAGCCACCATACAAGTGCACTGATCACCAAGCGCAATGTATTGGTCAGTTTATATAAGCCACACCCTAAATTAAGTCGCCAGGCTTTTATTAGCCTCGTAATAAATCTACTGGTATTTGATAACGCTTATGTTCAAGTAGTACGTAATAGATTAGGAGACGTATTACAGCTTCGACCAAAGCTTGCACGACATACACGTAAGTCAATCAGAGGCGATGGTTATCATCATGTTGATTATAGACAAGGCGCCGCAATTGAATACAATGAACAAATTATCCACATATTTAACCCTGATATTAATCAAGAAATCTATGGCGTCCCTGATTATCTGAGCAGTGTAAATGCCATTACTTTAAACGAAGCCGCAACATTATTCCGGCGCAGGTATTATAAAAACGGTGCTCATGCTGGATATATACTGCATGTATCAGATCCACTATCGACACAAGAGGATGTTGACGATTTAGAAGATGCAGTAAGAGAGTCGAAGGGTGCGGGTAACTTTAAGAACTTATTTATGTATACGCCTAATGGTAAACCTGATGGTGTTAAAGTTATACCTTTGGCAGAGGTAGCTGCCAAAGATGAATTTGCTAATATTAAGATTGCATCTCGTGACGATACATTAGCTGGTCACCGCGTGCCGCCACAGCTGATGGGAGTAGTACCAAACAATGCGGGAGGATTTGGTGATGCAAAAAAAGCAGCCGAAGTATTCTACTGGCATGAGATACTGACACTACAAAATATGCTACTTGATATCAACGAACAGGTTGGTGAGATAATTATTAGCTTCAACGAATACCAGCTGACCAAAGCTGACTGTTAAAATTATTTTTTAAACAAAAGGCCACTCATTATTGAGTGGCCTTTTTTTGTCATCTGACCATGGCAAAAATCGCTCCCTCCCGCCCGAGTTTCTTATACTTAATGCCTTTATTTTGATGCATCAGAATAGCCCCAGAAAGCCTACAGCTGTACGCTATTGATATGAGGGCGTGATGCAATATAATGCATTTTGATGCGCATTATGCAGCAATCTTAGAGCGTTTAAATATAGGGACGACGAAAAGAAAAGGTAATAAAGGTAATGGCTCTAAATTAACAACGTAAGTACATGATATAAAAGATTAATTTTCTTACCTCCAAAAGGTAATAATAGGTAAGGGAAAAGGTAATAAGTATAAAAATATCAATTAAATCATGCGTTTATATATATAGATATATTACTTTTAATAAAGGTAAGTTATTACTTATACATTACCTTTTTATTACCTTTTGAGAAATCGCTATAAGCCTTACAGATAAAGGGATATAAGCTACATAATTATTAATCTTACCTCTATTACCTTTTTATTTGACTGTGTGAAATATCTAGTGATTAAAACAAATAGTTTTCTATCGTACACTTTTGGACATTTTATTAATTAATCGTGGGTTAGGTGTGGGCTGCTATATAACGTACATAATAAATAACGCACTAGCTATAACCCTTGATATATAAGCGTTTAACATATTTGTTACTGTAGAGGTTGGCATATATAGAGGTTTCGAATCTCTCCGTCTCCGCCAAATTCAAAAAAGCCCCAATCAGTTATTGATTGGGGCTTTTTTTATGTTTGTATAAATGTGGTTTTTAAAAGCTTTGCGACCGCTTCATAGCAGCCTTACGTTAAAACTGATACCGTGCGACTGGGATGAATTTTCCGCAGCCTCTGCACTAGTAGAAAGCAAGGAAGATTTATCTCAGTCGTATATTGCTATAAACGTAAATTTTATTTTGCATTGATGATATGAGTTCTCTGTTATTTCGCTAGCGTTTGGTTATTTCGTTAACGTTTGCTTAAATACGACTTCTTGTCCATCTACCAAAACCAGTTTGCCTTCGCTAATCTCAATATGTATGCCCGTATAGTTTTTAATCGCGCGCATGACATTGATGTCTTCAATACTACTTTCGATGATAATTTTACCAGACTGCTCAGGTTCGATTGGTGGTTTGAACTGGGTCAATGGTACATTAAAGCTTTTGCTTTTGGTCAAATTCGCCTCTTGCATGGTGAGCTTACCTTTAAAGCTTTTAATTGCCACCTTACCGTGGTTTGAAAGCATAAACTGTAGTTTTACTTGGTTCAAACTGTCACTATCGCTGGTTTTTACGGGGAGTAAAGCGACAGGGTAATTTTGTGCTTTGGCAGTATGCACTTGCGGACTGGTGACAATCGGGCTTTTTTTGCCAGTAGGATTATTTGGATGCAAGCGCTCATATTCACGCTGCTGGATAAGCGCTTGCTTGATGGTGATACGTGGCATCGCTCCGGACTCATACGCGCCGCTGAGCTTCATCCGTAGCATATAACGGCTCAAGAGCTGTCTGTCAGCCTCAGGCAACCGCTCAAACGTATCGCCAAGCTTTTTTTGCCATTGGTCAGAGTTGGTTGGTATGGTCTGCCTGCTTGGATCTGCTGGCGGCTGCATGCAACCATTGATAACTGGCAACATCGCTACAGTGAATGCCAATAACATGGCCTTTTTTATATAGCGTGCACGGCCTGCGTGTTTATATAAACCAATCATCATATGCCTCCTTCTCAACCCATATCAATGCGAATAACTTTTATACCAATATAGCGCCTATCAATATAGCGCTTATGATAATTTTGTATGTTTGTTTATCGCTAATGGGTATTCGATGTTATTAAGCGTATTGAGAAGGGCATGTTTTGTGTAGCAAGTTCAAATTAAATAGCAAAAAAAAGACCAAGCGCCGTTAAGCAAACTTAGTCTTTTTTTTGTATGTATGATAAGCCAAGCGCTACTCTTTATCTTGCAGCTCAGACAGCGGGTGGGTGGTGGTATTATTATGCGTGACCACAATCGCCTCATCAATGATACGTTGGCTGACCCCGCGCTTACGTAGGCTTTCAATAAACACTTCATCATGCGCCAAGGTATAATCTTGATGGTCGCGATCCAATCCTTGACGAATGTATAGACGAATCAGACCTTGGATACGTTTAAAGCCCAGCTCTGCTGAGGTAGACTCTAATAATCTAATCATCTCTTCAGACAAGCGAATACTGATCGGACGCGTGATTTTTTGTGGATGATCAGAGAATTTATTTTTTATACGAACAGGTATCATAATAAACCATTACTTTTAGTGAGTAGGAATAAAACACTCAGACAAAAACGAACTTGGTCACAGCTCTTCTTACCATACAATAAAAATCGCCAAAAGAACACCGTCGCCGTATGAATATTGTGTTGGTGAATAAGGTAAGCTATTAAGGATTAAATAGCGACCATAAAAAAACCTCCATCAAATAGTTGATGAAGGTCTTTTAGAATATGGCTCTCCAACCTGGGCTCGAACCAGGGACACACGGATTAACAGTCCGTTGCTCTACCAACTGAGCTATTGGAGAATAAGTTGTCATAACGGTTGATTAAACAAGTTTTACAAAGCCTTTGGTAGGTGCGATTGCTTATCTTGTTTGCGTTATGTGGGGCACATTTTAGCCAAGTAGTTCTGGGCTGTCAACCTTATTAGGCGATAAATAATAAATATAATTATAAATAGGATAAAATTGTGGGTGTTTCTTGTTAAAGCGGCGCCTTTATTGACAGTGACGATGATTGCTGCTACTAAAATGTGTATAAAAACTAATTTTTCTTAATATTATAATAACTTACTTTATTCCTTAGTTTGATAAGACTATCTATTTGAAACTAAAGAAAAACCTTATATCACTTTAACCCTTAAAATCTTTATTTCATGCACCCATATAAACCTATAAAATAGTTAGCCCAGATTTTTTATCGTTTTGTTTAACTGACTGTTTCTAATTCAATACTTTCTACCAATATAGGTGCCCTACATATGAGTCCAACCATGATTGCTTACGGTTACCTTGCCATCGCTATTGTCTGCGAAGTCATTGGCACTACCTTTTTGGTCAAGTCAGAGCAGTTTACGCGCTTTGTGCCCACGCTCATTATGGCGGTGCTTTATGCGATTTCGTTCTATTTATTAACCCAAACCATAAAAACCATCCCTATCGGTATTGCTTATGCATTATGGGGCGGGCTTGGTATCGTATTGACTTCATTAGTAGGACTGTTCTTTTTTAAGCAAACGCTCGATACCGCAGCGATCATCGGCATTGCGATGATTGTTGGTGGGGTAGTGGTGATGAATTTATTGTCTAATTCTGTGGCACATTAAGTAAACAGGCATTAGTAGTCGTTAAACATTGAAACGTCAAGGACAAACACATTGACCACATTAAAGTATATCGCGCATTACTCTGAGCAAATTCAAAGCCAAGCGGCGACGCTGATTAGCACGGGCAGGCTAGGTGAGTATTTGGATAAAAACTATCCAAACCGTCACCAAGTACAAAGCGATAAAGCGCTATATCAATATAGTAATGAGATCAAAAATCAGTATATGCGCAAAAGCAGTCCGCTGTCGCAAGTTTCTTATAACAGTAAGCTTGCGGTGCTCAATCAGGCACTTGGCATTCATACCTACCAATCGCGCGTGCAAGGCAGTAAGCTAAAATCACATAATAGCATCACGGTAGCCAGCCTATTTAAAGAAGCGCCGCCTGAGTTTTTGCGTATGATCGTGGTGCATGAGTTGGCGCATTTTAAGGAGCAAGAGCATAACAAGGCCTTTTATCAGCTTTGCTGTCATATGGAGCCAAACTATCATCAATATGAGCTTGATACTCGTTTATGGTTGCATTGGCGCGAGTGCTAATCTATCGTGATGAAATAAAAGCTAACAATAATGCTAAGTCAATAAAATAGTAATAGGGCTAATGGCGATGAATAAAGCCGCTGTTTTAAGAGTAAGGTAGTCTATGAGTCAGTCAGCGCCGCAGTCCATGGCTAAAGATAAAAATAAAAAAGCATGGCTCATTCCTGTGCTGTGTCTCATCGCGGGTGGCGGATTGATCGGTATTTCTACCAATCTAGCCAAATTTGCAGGAGAGGTTGGTCTGACGCCGCTGGCATTTCTGTTTTGGTCTATCACAGGTGCGGCGTTTATTTTATTTAGTTATGCGTCGTTACGCCGCGAGCTGCCGCCGTTAAGCAAACCAACCTTGAGCTATTATTTGGTTGCGGCGTTGGTGAGTGTGGCAGGCTCCAATCTCATTTTCTTCTCTGC
The DNA here is from genome assembly GCF_002439405.1 of Psychrobacter sp. UBA6291. Taxonomy (NCBI): domain Bacteria; kingdom Pseudomonadati; phylum Pseudomonadota; class Gammaproteobacteria; order Moraxellales; family Moraxellaceae; genus Psychrobacter; species Psychrobacter sp. UBA6291. The sequence goes on from NZ_DJUD01000014.1 coordinate 45,943, forward strand.
TATTCCGCATGTCGGCGCCAGTTTTGTCGCCTTGATTATTTCTCTGCCGCCGCTATTGACGTATCTCGCCGCTATCATCCTAAGAATAGAGCGCTTTACCAAGCTGCGCGCGCTTGGCGTGGTCGCGGCACTTGCCGGCGCCGGGGTGCTCGCCGCCCGTAAATTCGCTGCGCCCGATGCCAGTGTTTTTTGGATTGGGCTAGCGCTTTGTGGTCCAGTGTTATTGGCGATTGGTAATATTTATCGCACCTTATATTGGCCTGATAATCTCTCTCCGAGCGCGCTGGCACCGGGTATGCTGATAGCCGCATCCGTGCTACTTGGTTTGTTTAGCATTTTACCTAATTATTCTCTTGCCGTTCCGCTAGCTGAGATGTTGCCGTTAGGGTTGATTGCAGTGCAGGCGTTCGTTTTCGCTGGTCAGTTTTTACTGTTATTTTTACTGCAAAAAACGGGCGGCCCAGTATTACTAAGCTTATTAGGTTCGGTTGGGGCGGCCGTCGGTGTGCCTGTCGCTATCTTTTTGCAGGGAGAAAGTCCGCCAGAAGGGTTGTTTTTGGGTGCATCATTGATAGCGCTTGGGGTCGTGTTGGTTACCTATGGCGGGGTAAAAATGGCGGCATCAAACCAGCAGAATCGATAAAGGGTGGGCTTACGGCTAAAAGGGGTAAAAAGCAGCTAAACCGTTAAGTTTTTTAGGATTGAAAGATTAGGTTTAAATGTCCGCCGTCTTTGTCATACGATTGAGCATGGCTGCTAAGCGCGCATTGTTATCGGCAATATATTTATCACCAAGCGTTATTATCTCAGTAGGTGATTGTATGGTTTTAGGATAGTTAATTAGTCCTTTTTGAATGGCATTGTCGCCATTTGCTACCATCTTAACGATGCTTTCTTTGGTGACTTCAAAATGACACTGCCAAGCCATGACCCAAGTGCCAAGCGCTTTTTGCTGCGGCGTTTGATAAAGAAAGCCTTGATTAGGCCATGCTGCTGATGTCGCTAACGGAATCGCTCCTTGTGGATATTCAAACCCATCGCCATGCCAATGAAAGACCGTAAACGCCTGCTTTGGTAAGTCCTGTAGTAAAGGATGCGCCTGAGCGTCTTTAGTCAACTGAATGGGTAACCAGCCGATTTCTTTTACGCCTGCCGGCTTTACGCTCGCCCCCAAGCAGTGCGCAATAAGCTGCGCCCCCAAACATACACCTATCACTGTCTTTCCGCTATCCATACTTTGTTTAATCAGACGTTTTTCTTCAATTAACCAAGGATGGTTGTCCTCATCGTGGACACTCATCGGCCCGCCCATCACAATTAACCAGTCAAAACTGCCAAGCGCTGGCAAGGTGTCTTTATTATAAGAACGCGTGTAGGTAATAGTGAGTTGATGATTAATTGCCCAATGCTTAATAAAGCTGAGGTCTTCGTAATCTGTGTGAAATAAAGCATGAATGCGTGTCATCTGATGATCTCGATTAAGAAGTTATATTTTTATAATATTGACAGTCTATAAGCTATGAGCTGTCTTAGATAGTGGAAACTATTTAGAGTACTCTAATTCTCTTAAGTGTTTCATTATAAAGCGTAAAATTAGCTATTCTTATAATAACCTAATATTGTGATAGAAAAGGCTTGCAAAGTTTTAAAAACTTGCTAAAATGCATGTCCTAAATAGGCGTATAGCTCAGTTGGTTAGAGCGCTACCTTGACATGGTAGAGGTCGTTGGTTCGAATCCGATTACGCCTACCAGATTCGAAAGCCCCAATCTTTATGATTGGGGCTTTTTTTATGCCCGTTTTACAAGCGTTGTAGCAGGAAATATCTGCACCCAACATTTTATAAACACAGTTAGATAATCAGCTCCGCACGATTCAAAAAGACGACATTAGCTAATGCAATGGTTATGTTTTTTGTAGGAAAATTAGACGATAGACGCTAATTTTCATAAAAAAATGGTGATCATACTTAAAGTACAACCACCACAGCAGAGTGTTTCAAAAACAGAATCGCTAAAAACTAAACAGCAGGCTTAAATTTTCTACGATAGATACTTCGCAACACTGGCATAAACACCATTAAAATAGCCAATAACCATAACACCATAGTGATAGGGCTGCCCCACAGAATACTTAGCTCACCTTGAGAAATAGATAGCGCGCGTCTTAAGTTAGATTCCATCAGCTCGCCCAAAACATAACCTAAAATAAGCGCTGATAATGGGAAGTTTAACTTACGTAAGAAATAACCGAACACCCCGAGTGCGACCATAAAGACCAGATCAAAAGTCGTACTATGAATCGAGTATACGCCAACAAAGCTGACCGCAGCAATTGCTGGTACTAAGATATAATTTGGCACGTTTAGCAATTTTGCAAATAAGCCAACCAATGGAATATTCATTACCAGCAAAATAACGTTACAGATAAATAAAGAGGCAATCAGACCCCAAACGATATCAGGCTGCTCGGTAAATAACTGCGGACCTGGTGTGATGTTATATAGAGTCAATGCGCCCATCATGACCGCTGTGGTACCTGAACCTGGCACACCTAAAGTCAGCATAGGCACAAACGAGCCACAAGCTGAGGCATTATTCGCTGCCTCTGGCGATGCAACACCGCGCAGATCACCGTCGCCAAACGTACCTTTATCACCAGCGATTTTGCGTTCACTGGCATAAGTCATGGCGCTTGCAATAGTAGCCCCTGCACCTGGCAAGATACCAACGACAAAGCCCATTAAACCACTACGTAACATCGCGCCCAAGGTAAACATAAACTCTTTAAGGTTTAATAAACTACGCTTACCTTGCTCAATGACCTTGTGTCCAGTAGTAGTTTTTTCGAGTAAGATTAAGATTTCACTGACACTGAAAAAACCAATTACAATGGTGGTAAATTGGATGCCATCAGATAGATTGACCGAATCAAAAGTAAAGCGGTAAATCCCTGTAACCGCATCGACACCAACCGTCGCCAAACCAAGACCGATTAGAGCGGCAATACCAGTTTTAACCGGTTGATCACCGACCAAACCGCTTAGACACGTAATAGCAAATACCATCAATACAAAATATTCGGCGGGCCCAAATGAGATGGCCCACTTGGCTAATAACGGGGCAAATAAAACCACACCGATCGTGGCAATCGTTGCACCAATGAAGGAACTAACGGCGGATAAAGACAGTGCAATACCAGCTTTGCCTTGTTTGGCTAATGGATAACCATCTAACGTCGTCATAATAGCGCCAGCATCACCTGGTACGTTGATAAGAATGGCGGAGATACGACCACCATATTCACAACCAAGATAGACGGCGGCAAGTAAGATGAGCGCACTTTCTGGTGGTAATCCTAAAGCAAAGGCGAAAGGCAGTAATATCGCCACACCGTTAATAGGACCAAGTCCAGGCAACATACCGACAATGGTACCCAAAAAAGCACCGATAAGTGCAATCAGTAAGTTCTCTGGGGTAGATGCAATAGCGAAACCATGCATCAAAAAATCAAAAGTATCCATACTGGCTATCCTATTATCCCTGATAACAATCCAAGTGGTAATTTGACATCCAAAAGTATGTCAAATAAGACGTATAAGCCAATACTGATTAACACTGAAAAGATAAAGCTTTTAAGCGGGTTGCCAGCAAATAGTAAACCTACGGCAAAGGACATCAGAATGGTGGCAACAATAAAGCCCAGTACCTCAAAAATCAAACCATAGACAAGTAACGCAAGCGCACAAAGTACTAAGTTTCTAATGATTGGTTTGGTAAGCCCTAATTCTATCGGCTTGGTAAAGCTTGCTGGACGAAAAGCAACAACTAGCGCGCCAAATGCCAGCAATGAAAAAATTAAAATCGGGTAAGGGCGAGGGCCGATGGGATCGTAGGCAATAGGGGCGACATAGCCAATGGCTAGGTATATCAAAAATAAGCTCACCAGTGCCATTAGCCCAGAAAACAGACGTTCCATAGTCATAATAGGACTCCTAGAATGTTAGGGCAAAAAGGCTGGCATCTCTATTTTCTGCCAGCCTTTTGAGAATACGATTAAACTTTAGTATTCAATCAATAACGTGATTGAACACCAAGCTCACTATTTGGCTTCAGCCTCAACAAGACCGTATTCAGCAGACAACTCACGAAGCTCGCCCGTACGCTTATAAACATACTCTTGTAGCTCTTCACCGGTCATAGAGAACGGCAATAATTCTTGCTGTTCACGTAGCTCAGCAAATTTTGGATCGGCAAGCATCTTATCAAAGGCATCCTTCCACCAGTTATAAGCACTTGGGCTCACATCTGGACCCATGTAGTAACCACGAACGACCGGCCACGTGACATCATAGCCTTGCTCTTTAGCAGTAGGAATATCGCTCATAGTGCCATCCAACCTTTCATCGGCAAATACGGCTAGGACGCGCAATTTGCCAGCAGTGGTTTGCGGCATAAGCTCGGCAATGCCGGCACTAACGGCGGTGATGTGATTACCCATGACTGCTGTAATAGCCTCACCGCCGCCTTCCATCGCAACATAGGTCATATCGTTAGGATTGACGCCAACGGCTTTGGCCAATATGGCAGTTTGCATCCAATCTTGACCGCCGACACTGCCACCTGCGCCAAAGCTGACTGATTTTGGATTTGTTTTTAGAACCTTAACCAAATCATCTAAAGTTTTGATGTCTGAATCCGCATTGACGGCGACAGCGCCATAATCTGTGCCGACACCGGCTAGCCATTTCACATCTTTTTCAGTGAATTTACCAAATTTACCTTGTGATAAATTAAGAATAGAGCCGGTTGAGAAGGCAATAATGGCATCACCATTATCACGATCATTGGCAACGATTTTGTTATAAGCAACCGCACCAACCCCGCCTGGCATATAAGTCACGCGCATAGGATCTTTTAAGATGCCAGTGTCTTTCAAACCCGCTTGAGCAAGCTTACAAGTCAAGTCAAAGCCGCCACCTGGCTTGGCAGGTGCGATACATTCAGGACGTGAAGGAGCAGTCAGCTCACTTGAGCCATCTGTCGCGGCTGCATCTGTACTGGTCGTTTCATTAGCGTTGTTACAGGCAGTCAAAGATAGAATAGATAGGCCAAGAGCCAGATAGGAAAGTTTTTTCACACGACACTCCTTGTGTGTATATTTGTACTAAAGTTTCAATAGAATTCTGATCGGCGCAACCCGTTATTAAAGCTTGGAGCTACGATCAGACTAACGAAGTTTCTGCATTTCATCAAAATATGTTTTTTTGTCACTGTATAAAAGTAACAGAATATTTTGTAAATGACAAGAAACATATGTATGTCTGTATGAATTTTATTATACTATAGAGACGCATAAGGGTATTGACTATTATTCTTATGCTTAGCTTTCAGTTATAAATAACAAACACTTTTATAGCTTTCTCTTATTTATAAGGCATTAAAAGATAAGTTGGATCACTAAGATTGCTATTATCCCAACACAGATGTCTAAGGGCACAGCTTTGAATAACAGAGCAGTAAAGAGCTTATTTTTTTCTATAACGACTTGAGAGGCGCCTAACATGAGACTACCACCTGATGAAAAAGGTGACAGTGATGAGCTTTGCGCGCCCACAACAATACAGGTAAAGAGTAATAAAGGACTTATGCCAGAGGCAACGGCTAGGGGTAACACTATAGGAAACAAAGTAGGGGCGACGACGCCAAGTGTACTGGCAAATACGGACATGATTGCGCTGATAACGAAGACTAGCGTCGGTATCAACCAGATAGGGACGTTGGTACTGAGCCATTCGGTGAGCTCGTAAATGACCCCTACCTCTACACCGAGGCGAATCAACATACCGACACCGCAAATCATAATAAGCGTATTCCAAGGTATGAGTGCTATCACTGCTCTTTCGTCGCCTAACTTTAAAAATAGGCTGATTAAAGCAAAAATAACCGCGATAAAACCAATATCGATCCGAGCGTTCAAAAACTCAATCGCTGATACTTGCGGCATGAGTAGATTTAAAATAGGGACAATCAGCACAGTCGCCATCATGATAAAAATCAGCATAATAGATTGTTTTTGCTTACTATCAAAAGGCTCTGGCATTGTCGTTTCAATCGAGATTTTGCTATTTTTGGCACTGAACACGCTATAGCCACCCAAGAGAATTACAGGTATGACAAAAGTAGCAGCGAAAACCCCTAAAACATACGTAAAGCTATTATCATTGGCAACGCCTGCGCCGCGCATCAGCTCCCTAAAGATAACGCCGCTTTGTGAGGTAATAAAGTTAGCACCGGCGAGCGCACCATAATTGACAGATAAGGTGGCAATAACGATATTTAAATTGGTACGTTTAGACAAAAGCAGAATCATCGGTGCCATTGTCGCCAAAACGGTGTAATAGCCTGCGCCTAAGCCTGCGACAACTGTAGCAACAAAAAAGATAATCAATGGCAAAAATGCTGGAAAATGACGACACCTATAGATTAAATGGTTCGATAGTTTTTCTAACGCACCGTTTGCCAGAGGGAAGTTATAAAAAAGCGTCACCGCAAAAATGACAAAGAAGATTTTTAGCGGCCATAGCTCAATAATCTCATAAGCCTTTAGACCCATACCGAAACAACCAATCAGATATGAAAACGCAATAGCAAACAAGCCGATATTGATTTTGGTGGTATAGCCTAAAATGATGCATATTACGATGGCTGCGAGAATATAAAGTGTCACAACTGCCCCTTGATTTTAACGGTATGAATTCTATAAAAAGCCATAGCAGCTTTTATAGAGTAAAAAGCAGTACGCTAATATCGAAAAATAGCTTTATAAACGACAAGTCATATAAGCCTTAGCAGCGCCTCTAATTAAGTAGAATGATAGCAAAAAAACTCATATGAACTAGATAAGGTTGATAATAACAAGCGGATCAAAAATACCTATTAAAACGATTAGAATGGTCTTACTTTTACGGCAATAATGTCGCTTAAAAAGAATCGAGTTATTAAAAATTTTCCATGACGGTGAAACAATGATAGATAATTTCAAAAACTTTAAAATGCCACGATATGAGCAGGTAAGATGGCACATACAAACCTTACTGACAGAGAGCAAGTGGGATGAAAACACACCTTTACCTAGCGAGCAAGAGTTTGCTGATAAATATCAGGTATCGGTAGGCACCGTGCGTAAAGCGGTTGAAAAACTGGTGGAGGAAGGGGTTTTAATAAAACAGCAGGGCAGAGGGACGTTTTTAAAGCGTCCAGATTTTAATAGCTCATTATTAAGATTTTTTAAATTTCGTGATAAAGAATCTGGTTATGTCACGCCAACAGGAATAATTAAAAAAATCTCAGTGATAGACGCGATTGATGATATTAACCAAAAATTAGATATAGATGAACATGAAGCGCTCATTTATATAGAGCGGGTTCGTATTGTCGAAGATAAAGTCTTACTGAGTGAAAAGATATGGCTTCCTAAAAACTGTTACGAAGCCTTTGCAAACTTGGCGCCTGAAGATTTTGAGAATCTTCTTTATCCTTTCTATTATACAAAGTGTGGACAGTTTGTGTCGTCTGCCGTAGAGACGCTATTTTTTATAACCAATCATATAGACCCTTATTTAGGCAATACTAAACAAGAAAGTTTGGTTAAAGTATGCCGTATTGCCAGAAATTTAGAGGGTGACTCTATCGAGTATAGAGAGTCATATGGATTGGCAGGGAAGTTTAGTTATGAAATCAATATCATTTAATCATTATGATAGACCGTCAATGAAACCAAATGACTTATTAAAACAGCACATTAACGTTTCTTATTATCATTATTATCCCACTAATAACCATGAGTATGAGTAGCATTATTCTAAACTGACTAATCGTCATTCCCGCTAAAAAATGCTTGCCAATGATATTGCCGACGACCGCCCCTAACCCTAGTACCAGTCCATATAGCCAAAGCTTGGCAGGAAATACGCCAAAGAAAGCGTAGCCGCCGATTTGCATGATACCCACAAAAAAGGAGTTGGCAGTTTTGGTAGCAATCAGGTTTTCTTTTTCTAGTCCAGCATTCATATAAAAAGGGTTGAGTATAGGACCGAGACCACCGACCAAAGTACTCATAAAAGCAATGACAAACCCCAAAGGGATAAAGCCGAATTTTGGCATATCAAAGGTTTTATCGACTTTACCGAACCTATATTGGAAAATGGTCGATACCAAAAATACGCCAACCAATAACTGAATCCACCCTGCATCCAAGCGACTAAATACCAAGGCGGCAAGCCATGCCCCTACAATGGCACTAGGAACATAGTATCTGGTCAAGGACCAATCAATGTCATGCCAAAATAGATAGAGCCGTGAGGCATTGCTGATAAGCGTGGCCAAATTGATCACGGGAGGCGTAACGGCTGTTCCTATCATTGAAGAGGTGACAGGTATCAATAGCATGGCCCCGCCGCCGCCAGACACCGTAGAGATGATAAAAGCGACCATGCCAGCGACAAATAAGCCTGCCAAGTGCCAATTCGGGATGGTGTGCAATAGCTCTAAAACACTGGTCACTATAAAATCCTATTCCATCAAATTCTAAAGTATCTTAAATGACTGATAGTATGAGTAGTCGAAATGTTTAAACTAGTAATCTACTTTATTAAGGCCTCTAAAATGCAAATCGCGGCAATAGCCTGTAAAACTAATAATAGCTCAGTTCAAAATAACGGGTATTTAATGCTGTTTGAAAGAGACTTACATTATCTTTATCTTTGATAAAGTATGGTGGCACCAACGCTTGCTCATTGTTGTTCCGATAGACCTGCTAGCCATTAAGCTTTGTTTGAGAGACGAACAAAGCTTAATGGCTAGGCAACATAGAAATGTTACTATAACTCTTAAAACTAATAACGATGACAGTTATTTAATGCTGATTGTTTGCTAGCAGTCGTTTTTAGTATCCATTCATTTAAAACTAAAATAAACAGGAGCAAAACATGGGCTTATTGGTTGATGGTCAATGGCAGGATAAGTGGTATGACACCGAGGCGAGCGGTGGACGCTTCGTACGCGAAGATGCTGGTTTTAGAAACTGGGTAACAGCGGACGGTAGCGCAGGGCCAACCGGCGTGGGTGGCTTTAAAGCCGAAGCCAATCGCTATCATTTATATGTGTCGCTTGCTTGCCCGTGGGCGCACCGCACCACGATTTATCGCAAACTAAAAGGCTTGGAAGATATGATTTCGCTGTCTGTCGTGCATCCCTTTATGGGCGATAAAGGTTGGACGTTTGCAGAAGGTGCTGGCGTGATTGCCGATCCGATTGTCAATGCCAGCTATTTATATGAAGTATATGTCGCTGCCAAGCCTGATTATACCGGACGCGTCACAGTGCCAATATTATGGGACAAAAAAACCAATACCATCGTCAGTAATGAATCCTCTGAAATCATTCGGATGTTAAATTCTGCTTTCGATAAAGTAGGGGCGACGGACGTTAGTTTTTTACCATCAGAATTGCTCGCAGAAATCGATACGATTAATGAGTTTGTGTATTCAGCGGTGAATAACGGCGTGTATAAAGCAGGGTTTGCCACGACCGAAGCTGCGTACAAAGAAGCAGTAGTAACGTTGTTTGATGCGCTTGATACGTTAGAGGCGCGTTTGGCAGACCAACGTTACTTGCTCGGTGATACGGTTACTGAAGCCGATTGGCGTTTATTCACCACGCTAGTACGGTTTGATGCAGTATATGTTGGGCATTTTAAATGTAATATCCGCCGTATTGTTGATTATCCCAACCTTTGGGGCTATCTGCGTGATTTATATCAGGTGCCCGGTATCGCCGAGACGGTGAGTATCGAGCATATCAAGGCGCATTATTACACCAGTCACGCCAACATTAATCCCACGCGTATTATTCCTGTCGGTCCACTGCTTGACTTTAACGAACCTCATGACCGTACGCGTTTCTAGCTTTTATTGAGCTTTTTAAATTAAGCTAAGAAAAAACCGCGCCAGCTTCTATAGAAGCTGGCGCGGTTCTTTGTATAAAACGATTTAATTTATATTAAGCGTTATTCAACTGACGAGCCGCTTCTAGGGCAAAATAAGTCAAAATCCCATCAGCGCCCGCACGGCGGAAACCAATCAAGGATTCCAAAATCACCGCATCGGTTAGCCAGCCGTTTTGAATAGCGGCCATATGCATGGCGTATTCACCAGACACTTGATACGCAAAGGTTGGTACGCCAAAGGTGTTTTTAACTTCACGAATTAGGTCTAAGTACGGCTGACCCGGTTTAATCATCACCATATCAGCCCCCTCATTGATATCCATGGCAACTTCGTGCAGCGCTTCGGCGCGGTTGCCAAAGTCCATCTGATATTGCTTTTTATGCCCACCTTTTAAGTTGCCGGCACTCCCAACGGCATCACGGAACGGACCGTAGTAAGCAGAAGCATATTTGGCAGAATAGGCCATGATAGCGGTGTTGACAAAGCCTTCAGCTTCAAAGGCATCACGCATAGCTTTGATACGCCCATCCATCATATCACTTGGCGAGATGATATCAGCGCCTGCACGGGCATGTACAAGCGCTTGCTTGACCAAGACTTCGACCGTTTCATCATTGACCACATAGCCTGAGTCATCGAGCAAACCGTCTTGACCGTGAGAGGTATAAGGGTCTAGCGCCACATCAGTGATTACCACCATTTCTGGTACGGCATCTTTGACTGCTTTGACGGCGCGCGCGCTTAAGCCATTTTCATCATAAGCCGATTTACCATCAGGCGTTTTTAATGAATTATCAATGACAGGGAAGATGTCGATAGTGGTAACACCCTCTGCTAATAATTCTTTGGCATAATTAATCAACAGATCAATCGATAGGCGCTCAACGCCGGGCATGCTAGCGATTGCTTCACGCTTGTTTTCACCTTCTAATACAAAAACAGGGGCGATAAAATGCTTGGGATGCAGCTCAACTTCACGAATCATCGAACGCACGTTATCGTTATAACGCAAGCGACGTAGACGGGTTTCAGGGAATTGACGGTTAAAAGTATAAGTCATGAGGTTTCCTTATTTGATTTTAAGCATGGTTATCTATCAGCTTTATGGAAACAGCTGTTTTAAGACTGGCTTTTATAAGATTGGTATCATTAAGAGAATAAAAAGGTCGTTGGTATAATGTTGTACGATAACTGGCACTACTATAACCAATAGTGACTATCGAAAGCAAAAAGCCCTACCAAGTCGGTAGGGCTGATTGTAGTTATCGACTATCAAGGTGAGGAGAACTTTCCCACAGCCTTTACAGCTACTTAACGCTCATTAATCTGCGTGACCGGTACTTGCTCAACATTGGCCTCTTTCGTAATGGTCTGTTCAGTGACCACGCCGACGGCAGCGTCTGTCTTGCCATCATTATTGACATCGACAACAGCTGTTGGGTTAAAAGTTGCTTTCTCTATTGGCTGTGCCTGCTTAATTGCTTGCGCTTCTTGTGCAGAAGCCACGCGAGCAGAGCTGGCAGCTTCGATAGCATCGACCGCTTTGGCTTTATTGCTATTGGCCGGTAGATTGACCAATTGTACCAAGTTTTTATGCGGTACAGGAATGACCGTTGGTACATCAAGGTTGGCACCGCCACCTAGCACTTGGTAGAGCTCAACTTGGCTGATAATTTTTTGTAGCTCTAAGTCCAAGATACCTTGCTGCGTTGAGAATAGCGAACGCTGCGCATCGAGTACATCTAGGTAGTTGGCAATACCCGCTTTAAAGCGCGCATCGGCAATCTGATACGTTTGTTCAAAGTTATCTTGCAGACGGTACTGCGCGGCCAACTGTTCGCCCAATGTCGCGCGTGTCGCTAGGACGTCCGATACTTCACGGAAAGCGGTTTGAATAGAGCGCTCGTAGTTTGCCAGCGTCTGTTCGCGCTCAATTTTCGCCACATCATAATTGGCATCTAAACGGCCCGCATCAAAAATAGGCACGCTAATACTTGGACCAAATGACCAGCCAACCGAACCACTCTTAAATAAATCATCCAAACTGCCACTACTCACACCCACGCTACTAGCTAAGCTAATAGATGGGAAGTAAGAGGCGCGCGCCACTTCAATATTGGCACCAGCGGCTTTTAGACTGTACTCTGCTTCCAATACATCAGGGCGATAGCGCAGCAATTCACTTGGTAAGCCGGCGCTAAATATCTGCTGGCTTGTGATATTGCTGACCGCAGGCGCTGGAATAAGATTGGTTGGAATGGGTCCACCGACCAAAAACTGCAGCGCGTTACGCGATCTTAAAATACTGCTTTGCGCCTGTAAAACGGCAAGTCTGGCATTTTCTAGTGACGCACTGGCTTGCAAAGACGGCAGTTTGGGATCTATACCTGCTTCAAAGCGTTTATCAGCGATAAATAGAGACTTCTCACGGCTTTCGACCGTCGCTTCAGCCAGCTTTAACTGCGCAAGGCTATAGCTCAAATTGGCATAGCTTTGAGCGATATTACTAATCAAGCTGATTTGGGTAGTGTCTTTCGCTGCCGTAGTCGCTAAGAAGTTCTGTAACGCCTGCTCTTTTAAGCTGGCGATTTTACCCCAAAAATCTAACTCATAGTTGGCCAAGCCAAGATTGACATTATATGAGCTGTTAGGGTTTTTATCCGTTCTGTTTTGCGCTTGGCGCGTATAACCACCGCTACCATCAATTCTAGGCAGGTCATTGAGATCAGTAATTTGATACTGCGCGCGTGCTTTCTCAATTGCCAAACGCGCACTTTCAAAGTCTTTGTTGTTCTCTAAACCTAACGCAATCAGACCTTTTAAGCGCTCGTCGCTGTAAAACTCCTGCCAGCGCTGCCCAGCGATACTGGCCTGATTGGCGCTGCTGACCGTTTCTTTGTCGAACGCGCCATAGGTTTGCTCGATAGGCACGTTTGGTTCAGCAAGCACAGGGCGCATATCCGCTTTTGGAATGGTATTACAAGCAGCCATGCTCAACGCTAAGGCGGTAAGGCCAATGAGGCGACCGCCATTTTTACGCAGTACTGCTAGCGCTGGTTGGGCAGTGGTAGCTATAGAGACTACCGCTGCTGAGTTTAAAGTAAAGTTTTTTTGAGCACTCATTGTATATTATCTCCAAAGCTTGCAGGCTGATAACTATCAGAAGGCATTGGGTCAGAAGGTGTTGGATTTTGCGGGCCAGGTGTGCCGTCGTTACCATCATCTCTATCTTTCGGTTTATTATTCTCATACTTGTAAGGGAATAAACTACGTACCCAAATAAAGAACATTGGAATAAAGAAGATACCTAATAACGTCGCGGTGACAACACCACCTACCACGCTGGTACCAATGGCGTTTTGACTGCCTGAGCCCGGACCTGTGGCGATGAATAATGGCACAACACCAAGTCCAAACGCAAGTGAGGTCATGATAATTGGACGCAGACGTTGACGCGCCGCTATCATAACCGCTTCTTTTAGCGTATTACCTTCTTCTTGATGCTCTTTTGCAAACTCAATAATCAAGATAGCGTTTTTGGCTGATAGACCAACCACCGTTAGTAGACCAACTTGCAAGTAGATATCGTTATTAAAGCCGCGTAGCCAGGTAAATATCACCGCACCTAGCACCCCAAGCGGGATGACCAATAGTACAGAGAAGGGGATAGACCAGCTTTCATATAGAGCGGCGAGACATAAGAATACCACCAAGATCGACAGGGCATAAAGCATCGGCGCTTGGGCACCTGACTTTTGCTCTTCAAGTGACATACCTGTCCACTCGTAGCCAATACCTTCAGGTAGCTTTTGCATCATCGCTTCCATTGAGCTCATCGCTTCACCCGTACTAAGACCAGGGGCGGCGCTACCTTGGATATTCATTGACGGTAAGCTGTTATAACGGGTCAGACGCGGTGAGCCTGATTGCCATTCACTGCTTGAGAACGCATCAAATGGAATCATTTCACCGGCATCATTACGAACATACCATTTGCCGATATCATCAGGATTGGTACGACTGCTTGGCTCGCCTTGGACAAACACGCGCTTAATACGACCACGATCGACGAAGTCGTTGATATAGCTTGAGCCCCAAGCTGTAGAAATAACACTATTGATGCTACCAAGCGATAGGCCATAAGCGGCGGCTTGCTCTTGGTTGATATTGACTTTGAGCTGCGGCGCATCTTCTTGGCCGTTAGGACGCACGCCTGCTACTTGATCGTTTTGCGCGGCCATACCAAGCAGCATATTGCGTGCCTCGAGCAGGCCTTCGTGGCCGAGGTTGCCGGTATCCTGAATCATCAAGTCAAAACCACTGGCGTTACCCAGCTCAGTAATCGCTGGTGGAACGATGGCAAAGACTTGTGCTTCGTTTAGCTGGGTAAAGAAGTAACCCATGGCACGATCGGCGACAGCCTGTGCGGTGTTTTCTTCACCAGGACGATCCGCCCAGTCAGATAAGCGCACAAAGGCCAGACCCATGTTTTGACCTTGTCCAGCAAAACTAAAGCCTGCAATGGTAAAGACAGAGGCGATATTGTCGCCTTCTTGGGTGTCGTAATAGTTACTGACTTTATCGAGCACGTCTTGTGTTTCATCTAGCGTGGAGCCAGCAGGAAGCTGAACTAAGGTAAACATAATACCTTGGTCTTCTTCTGGCAAAAACGAACCTGGAATACGTAGGAATACCACGGCCATAACACCAATAATGGCAGCATAGCCGATTAAGTATAACCACTTAAAGCGGAAGCTTTTGCCAACCGAGTTTTCATATTTACGGCTGACTTTATAAAAAGAGCGGTTAAACCAACCGAAGAAACCTTTTTGCTCTTCAGTAGATCCTTTCTCGTGGCTCTTACTACGTTTTAGCAAGGTCACACATAGGGCAGGGGTAAAGATAAGCGCCACTAATGCTGACAGTACCATGGCGGTAATCAGGGTAATGGAGAACTGACGATAAATGACACCGGTTGAGCCACCAAAGAAGGCCATCGGTACGAAAACGGCCGATAGAATCAAGGCGATACCGACAACAATTTTACTAATCTCGCCCATCGATTGTATGGTCGCGTCTTTAATGGAAATATGAGGGTCTTCTTCCAAGATACGCTCAACGTTTTCGACGACAACGATGGCGTCATCGACCAGTAGACCGATGGACAATACCAAGGCAAACATGGTTAATACGTTGATACTAAAGCCAGCGATATATAAGACGGCAAAAGTACCCAGTAATACCACGGGTACAGCAAGCGTTGGAATAATGGTCGCGCGCCAGTTCTGTAAGAAAATGAACATGACGATAAAGACTAAAACAATCGCTTCGATGAGTGTTTTGACTACTTGCTCAATAGACAAACGTACAAATGGCGTGGTGTCATAAGGAATAACGGTCGTCAGATTTTTTGGGAAATTCTGTTCAAGCTCCGCCATACGAGCGCCAACGGCTTCACGAGTTTCAAGCGCGTTTGCACCACCCGCCAAAGAAATACCGAGACCAGCGGAACTCTGCCCATTATAAAGCGCAGTCACACTATAGTTTTCACTACCGATTTCAACTTTTGCAACATCACCTAGGCGAACCTTCGCCCCAGAGGTATCGGTTTTTAATAAGATATTTTTAAATTCTTCAGGGGTTTGTAAATAGCTTTGCACGGTAACCGTGGCGTTAATAACCTGTCGATCCGTATCTGCAGGCGCTTGTCCTAATTGGCCAGCAGACACCTGCGCGTTTTGCGCACGTACGGCATTGACCACATCAGCTGGCACCAAGTTATAACTACGTAGCAGCGAAGGATCAAGCCAGATACGCATGGCATAGGCTGAACCAAACACCTGCACTTCACCAACACCTTCGACACGGCTGAGCTGGTCAACGACGTTTGAGTTGATATAGTCAGCAATATCGCCGTTATCCATACTGCCGTCTTCAGAGATAAACCCTTGTACCATTAAAAAGCTACTAGAGGATTTATTGACGTTGACGCCTTGACGCTGTACGGACTCAGGTAGCGAGCTCATGGCCGCTTGTAGTTTGTTTTGTACTTGTACCTGTGCCGTATCAGGGTCTGTGCCGTTTTCAAAAGTGAGCGTCACAGAGGCGCTACCGTTTGAGGAGCTCGACGATGACATATACATCAGACCATCAAGGCCCTTCATACGTTGTTCAATGATCTGGACAACGGAGTCTTCGACGGTCTGGGCGTTAGCACCAGGATAGCTTGCGCTAACCGAAATGGTCGGCGGTGCAATACGTGGATACTGTTCGATCGGTAGGTTGATGACCGATATCACCCCGATGAGCATGACCAAAATAGCCAGCACCCATGCAAAAATAGGGCGATCAATAAAAAAACGTGACATAGTATATTCCTAGTCTTCCTATCTTTGAATGGAATTAGTTAGCGGTAGATTCTAATGGCTTTTTGGCAGCGGCATCTTTACTGGCTGGCTTATCCATCGCTTTTGCAGCTTGCTGCGGCGTTTGAGCAGTAGCAGCGCCTGGCTTAGCAGGGGCGGCATTCGGATTTTCTAATGGTTTAGCAACGACTTCTTGCTCCGGCTTCACTTTTGAGCCGCCGATAATCACCACTTTATCCCCTGCTTGTAAGCCGTCAGTGACGACCCACTGATCTTTATAGGTGCCATTAATAGTGACAGGACGTACTTGAATTTTATTATTCTCATCAACGATATAAACTTGCGGTTCGCTTTTTGGTGTACGCATCACTGCGCTTTGTGGCACTAATGCAGCATTGCTGATGACGCTTTGGGTTAAGCGTGCACTGACGTACATCCCCGGTAGCAGGACATTATTAGGGTTGGGGAAGACGGCGCGTAAAGTCACCGCACCCGTTGATTCATCAACTTTTGCTTCTGATAGAGCAAGCTTGCCGCGTACCGGATAGACCGAACCATCCTCTAATACCAGTTCAACCGAATTCATGCCTGCTTGTGCTTTACCGGCAGAGATTTGCTGGCGTAATTTAAGCAGCTCAGAGGATGACTGGCTGATATCGACATAGATAGGATCTAAGCGCGAGATAGTCACTAAAGGATCTGGTTGACCGGCGCTGACCAAAGTACCAGCAGTCACGCTCGAGCGGTCAGTACGTCCTGCGAGCGGTGCCCGTACGATAGTACGGTTGAGATCTAGTGTACTGGCTTGTAAGTTTGCTTTTGCTGTTTGGATACCAGCTTTAGCACTTTCAATACCAGCTTCGGTTTGCCCAATCGCCGCACGCGCGCTTTCGACTGCTGCTTGTGCGGTGCGAACTTGGGTAACTGCTTGGTCGTATTGCTGCTTTGAGATGGCATCAATTTCGATCAAACCTTGCAAGCGATTTAAGTCATTTTGCGCTTGTGATAATGACGCTTGGCGACTGACCAGCTCAGCTTTGGCATTGGCGTTGTTTGCTAACGCCGTCTGATAATTGGCTTCAGCTTGTTGAATGGCCGCCTGCCCACTGGTGATAGACGTCGCGTAGTTATCGGTATTGATACGGTATAAAGGTTGGTCTTTTTTGACTTTGCTGCCTTCGCGGAACAACACCTCGTCAATAATTCCGTTTACTTGTGGGCGAACGTCGGCGGTTTGGTAAGCGGCGGTACGTCCAGCAAAGGTTTGTACTTGCGGTACGGTATCTAAAGTGACAGTCTGAACGTTGACGACGGCAGGTGGCATCTGCTGCTGCGCCGCTGCCCCAGCTGCGTCCTCATTTTTATCACAGCCGACCAATACAGCGCCAGATAGTACAGATGCTATTACAAGCGCAAGAGTAGAGTGCTTCATTAATGTCCTCGGCAATATAAATATCATATAATAATTACAGTTTAAAAAGTTTAGGGATAAATCTTAACGAAGTAAATATGAAACGTAATATGTCTTTACCGCTGTTAGAGTTCATTACTAAATAGATAATATAATAACTAAACACAGAACAATCGGCTAAGCAGATTTAAAGTAATGCATGATTATAAACTATAGGGTATACCCCACAGTCAAGACACAAAAAGGTGCTTATTCACCTTGTAAATGCTTTATATCTCGATAAAATTCTAACAAACATTGATAATACAAGCGTAACGTTCTAAATACTTCGTAAGATTGGTAATGAATACAGCGCCAAAATATTGTTAAATTTTGTTTTTTTAAATACGATTCAGAGATAGTAGCAAGAAAACCATATAAAAATACAGTAGAAAATGGCATGTACAGAAAAACGGTGTTTTAGCAATACTTAAGTGTGAACGCTAAAATTTCAGGGAAAAATAAGAGCAATTGAACGAAGAAAGTGATGGGTAATGAGAAAACTGCGTGTATAGCAACCTTGTTTTCTCATTTTATTTATTTTATTATTATAAAGTAAAACTTAACTAAAAATTAAATAGTCACATACTTTTTTTATTGATGCCTAAACATTTTAAGCATCAATAATATTTTTAAGCATCTATAATATATAGGCTAGCAATATTTACACTAACCGCGCGCTAGCAAGCTCAGTCAGCTGATATAGCCCTTGACGGTAGCGGTTATCAGGTAAGCTGCTTAGCGCTTGCTGTGCCAGTTTGGTTTCTTCCAAAGCACGCTTTTTACAGTATTCAAGCGAACCTGACTGACGGACGAGCTCGATAAGCTGCTCAGCGTTTGGCGTTTTACCCGTTTGCACCGCAAGGCGTAATTGCTCATAGCCTGCTTTATCGCTGTTTTTTAATAGTTCAAGTGCCTTAATGGTTGGCAGCGTAGGTTTGCCTTCTGCCAAATCATCGCCCAAATTCTTGCCCATTACTTCACTATCGCCACTGTAGTCGAGTACATCATCGACGATTTGAAAAGCGTTACCGAAATGCTGACCAAAATCAGCCAATGCTTGCAAGTGCTCGGTTCTATTTTGCAAAATAGCCGCGCCTTGGGTCGCCATCATAAATAAGCGCGAGGTTTTGCCATCGATAATATTGAGGTAGTCTTGTTCAGTGGCTGCAGGGTTATGCTGATGCTGTAGCTGTAAGACTTCGCCCTCGGCAATATCACAAGTACCATCGGAGAATACCTGCAATAACGGCAAGCTTTGAAAACCAACCAACAGATTAAAAGCGCGAGCTATCAAATAGTCGCCGACCAGCACGGCAGTGGCATTGTCCCAAGTGGCATTAGCCGTTGGTTTGCCACGGCGCTGTCCTGATTCATCAATCACATCATCATGTACCAAGGTTGCCGTATGCAGCATCTCAGTAATCGCCGCCAGATGCATCGCTTGCTGCGATGGCTCGTCGTTAAACATACGCGCGCACAATAAGGTAATCAGCGGGCGCATACGTTTGCCACCAGCATTGATTACATGCTGCGAGACGCTCATTACCAGTTGCACTTTAGAATTCAAACTGCCAAAGACTTGCTTATCCATAATCTCAAAATCGTTAGCAACGATACTTTGGATATCAGCATAGCTTAGCGTATCAGCAGAGCTTGGCGTACTGGTTAGAACGTTTAATGGCGTGGTCGAGGGTGCGGCGGCGTTCGATAAAGAATTACTGGTCATAATGAGTCGTCATACCAATGAAAGAAATGAAAAATGAGTTTAGATAGCGGTCTATTTATAATAATGCTTGCAGCAAATAATAGTTAGGCTAGCGTTTGACGCATAATAGCATAGCTGTTTAGGTCAATGGTTGATTTAAGTATAGCAGAAAGTAAGTTAGGACTTTTAATATAGCGACGTGTTGTCCTTTTGATTTCTATCATTTTTAAAAGTTAACTGATTAGATTTTTTTTAATTAGTCACTTATGTTAGCAACATTTTATTAATAATAGTCGTTAATAAGGTTTATATTTACAAAAAACTGTAAGTCACTGATAATATAAGCTATAATAGCGGCTGTTGGATTTTAACCCATTCGCGTTCGTTATAGTATATCTACATAGAGCGGTTTATCTTAACATCGGTAGTCACTACCTTTGTCAGTGAAATCTATCGCTTTTTTTGAGAATTATATCAATCGCTATGATTGTTATTACCACCTTGCAAAAACAAGAGGCGCGGCTTGCTTTTATGAGCAAAAAGCCGTAAAATCTTGCCTTTAATTTTTCCCTGTCGTGTTCGTTATTGAAGCGTTGATATAACATCAGCCACGGCACACGGGTTAAACGGAGTCAGACAATGTACGCAGTAATCAAAACTGGTGGTAAACAGCACCGTGTTGTGGTCGATGAGCTTTTAAAAGTTGAATTACTAAAAGCAGAAAAAGGCGAAACAATCAAATTTGAAGACGTATTGATGGTTGTTGACGGTGAAACTGTCAAAATCGGTCAACCTATCGTTGAAGGCGCTAGCGTAGAAGTTGAAGTAGTTGAGCATGGTCGCGGCGAAAAAATCCGTATCATCAAACACAACCGTCGTAAGCATTATCACAAAGAGCAAGGTCACCGCCAATGGTATACCTTGTTAAAAATCAAAGCGATTAATGCCTAATTATTCACTTAGCAATGACTGCTAAATAGCGCACTAAATGCTTAAGAGTTGTCGCATTAGCGATAAGTCACATTAACAAGGAGATTTTCTCATGGCACATAAAAAAGCTGCCGGTTCGAGCCGTAACGGTCGTGATTCAAACCCAAAAATGCTAGGCGTTAAAATCTTTGGTGGCCAAGCTATCACAGCTGGTAACATCATCGTACGTCAACGTGGTACAGAATTCCACGCAGGCGAAGGCGTTGGCATGGGTCGTGACCATACTTTATTTGCACTAAATGACGGTGTGGTAAAATTTGCGACCAAAGGTAAATTCAACCGCCGTTATGTTATGGTTGAAAGCGCATAGTTGCCCATCTAGATTATTTAGTTATTAACTAACATAATCGGATGACTAAAAAAGCCCTTATTACCCTTTGGTAGTAAGGGCTTTTTTATGGTGCCAATTTAAATATAAAACAGCTAAAGCAAAGAATAAACAGCGCCATATGCCGTGTAACGCTATCGGTTACAAGCGTGTATGGCAACGGTAGTAATGATTGCAAATCATGACTAGGCGCGTAATAAAAAAACTGGCACACTGTCTGCATTGTTTACTGACGTCGATTTTTTGGCGCGAGATAAGCACTTATTGAAAACAAAAATTTTAATTATCACGTATTATTTTTATGCAACTTTGCATTTGAGAGAGGATTTATAATGACTGTATTACCAAAAAAGATCACTTTAAAACAAAAATTGATGGGCGGCGCTTTAACGGGCGTATTGATGACATCGCTTGGAGTGGCAGCGCCGATGGTAGCATTGACCCAAACAGCAAGCGCTGCTCCTGCGGATAATTTAACGGCCGCTAAACGCTTAAATAAGCTACTAAGCAACACCAAAAGCATGACTGCTAATTTTAGCCAAACCACCAAAGGTGCGAATAGCGGTACTTTTAGTGGCACCATGAGTGTTCAGCGCCCAAATAACTTCCGCTGGGAAACCAAGTCACCGTCAGAGCAGCTTATTGTAGCGAATGGCAGCTCAATGTGGGTTTATGACAAAGACTTGGAACAAGCGACCAAGCAAAATGTCGATAGCCAAGTAGGTAATACGCCAGCGTTATTGTTATCAGGTGACCCAAGTAAGATTGATAAAAACTTTAAAATCACCCAGCCTTATGCCAATAAAAACTACTATGTGCTCTATCCAAAATCAGATAGCGCCAGCTTTAAGAGCTTATCGATGAGCTTTAGTGGTGGCAAACCTGTGATGATGGTGCTGAATGATACGCTAGGACAAACCACGACGATTAAGTTTAGCGGTATTAAAATGAACCCAAGTATCAATAGCAGTCAGTTTAAATTCACGCCGCCAAAGGGCGTTGATATTATTAATCAATAATTCTTTTAGTGGTTAAGCCTATAAAAAAGGACACGCTTATAAAGCCTGTCCTTTTTTATTGCTATAAGTCCAAGATATACAGATTTTACTTTAATCGATAAGAAATAACGACTTGCTACTAAGACAAAGCTTTGATGGCTTCCATATCGGGCAGTGGCGGTAGCTCATCTAAACTGGTTAATCCAAACGCATCTAAAAATTGCGCTGTGGTATGTAGCAGTGCAGGGCGCCCCAAAGTTTCTTTATAACCTTTCTCTTCAATCCAGCCTTTATCAAACAGTTGACGCAAGATATTACTTGATAGCGTCACACCGCGCACGTGCTCGATATCACTACGGGTCACAGGCTGCTTATAGGCGATGACACTTAAGGTTTCAAGCAGGGCTTGGCTCAGGCGCTCTTGACGCTGAGGAAAGACACGCTGGATTAATGCACTATAGTCGTCGGCAACTTGCAGTCGATAGCCGCTAGCCGTTTCATGTAAGGTCAGCACACCAGTATCTAAACGTTGTTGTAATAGCGCTAACGCTTGCGTAAGCTCTTTAGTGTTTAATGACAGATATTTTTTTAAAATACTGGCAGTCAGGGGCGCTTCTGAAGCGTGCAGGAGTACTTCGATATGCTTGCTGATTTCTTCTAAATCTTGATTTTGCTTATCTGTCATTGCACGTATTCTCTGTTAAAACCATTAAGCTAGCCACTGTAACGTTAATTGTCCTATATGGCGGTCTACAGCAGACTGATTGTCAGCAGCTGGTTGGAGCTCTGAATGATTATTTACGACACCAACCAACTGCCGTTTCATCAGCTCAAGTACGGCGACAAAACTGACTACGACGCCTATCTTACCTTGGGATTTATCCAGTAGTTCATAAAACGAGCGCGCACCATCCGTGCTTAGTTGTCTGCTAATACTAGCGATACGATCAGAAAGAGGCATTGCATCAACTTTGATATTATGCATTTGATAGTCGGGCTGTAGCTGCATTTTAAATAAGCTATCAATCAAAAGGTTTGGCGAATAATTGGGCAGTTCGGCATTCATAACGTCTTGACTTGGCACACTGACCAGCGCTAAAAATACATCGCGCTCAAGACGCATGAGATTGTCCAAACGTTGACTGGCCACTTTGATTTGCGCATATTCTTCAAGGCGTTCAATCAGCTCAGCTTTTGGGTCGCGCTCATCGCTTGGCGTTTCAGGCCTTGGTAGTAGCAGCTCGGTTTTAATGGCAATCAAGGTCGACGCCATCAGCAGATAGTCACCGGCCAATTCAAAATGTTCGGTATCTAGCTCACTAATATAAGCCAAATACTGCTCAGTAATCGGCAATATCGGCATTTGGGTGAGATCGACATTATTCTTTTTGACCAGATATAATAAAAAATCTAAGGGTCCAGCAAATTGCTCAAGCCAAATGGCAAAGGCTTGCGGTGGTACATAGAGATCTTCTGGTAGATGCTGCACTGGCGTCTGATAAATACGCAGCGCCATATCATTATTGATTGAAATACGATGTTTGCCATTGTTATCCATAAACTTAGCGTTTTCATCCACGCTTACGGAAAATGCGGCCTTTGGTAAAGCCGCTGTTTTATTTTTCAATACTGTCTGCACCTTTAGCATCCGCCCTGATTACTGTGAGTAAAAGCAATCAAAGACTTACTTAAGCTTAGCGAGGGGGCGAATACCAATAGCACGGCGAGTTTTATCGAGCTGTTTACGGCTATGGCGACGGGCTTTTTCTGCGCCCATTTGTAAGATTTCTTCTAGCTCTTTTGGATTGGCCATCAGTTCCTCATAACGAGCACGGAATGGGGCAATCTCGCTATTGATTTTATCAAACAATGCTTGCTTGGCATCACCCCAGCCAATACCTGCGGCATACTGCGCCCGCATATCGGCAATCTCTGTAGGCGTCGCAAAAGCTTTATAAATCTCAAAGAGGGCAGAATCATCAGGGTCTTTCGGTTCAGCAGGCAGTTGTGAGTTGGTGACAATTTTCATGATGGCTTTATGCATCTGCTTTTCAGAGCTGACTTGCGGATTAGGCTCACCAAATAAAGGAATGGTGTTGCCATAGCTCTTGCTCATTTTACGGCCATCAAGCCCTGTTAATAGTGGGATGTCTTCATCAACAACCGCTGATGGTAAGGTAAAGAGGGGTTTATAACGATGGTTAAATGTACCAGCGATATCACGGGCCATCTCAATATGCTGTACTTGGTCGCGACCGACGGGTACATGGGTGGCATTGAACATCAAGATATCAGCCGCCATAAGCACTGGATAGCCGAATAGACCCATATTGATACCTTGATCTGGATCAACGTCGGCTTTTTCAGTATTGATATCGACAGCCGCTTTATAAGCGTGCGCGCGGTTCATCAGCCCTTTGGCGCATGAGCAATTTAAAATCCAAGCCAATTCTGGAATCTCTGGCACATCGGACTGACGATAAAAGGTCACACGTTCAGGGTCAAGACCGCAAGCAATCCAAGTCGCGGCAATGATTTTGGTCGATTCATGAATGACAGTAGGGTCATAACAGCCGATAATGCCATGATAATCGGCCAAAAAGAAAAACGCCTCATCATCGCTATTTTGAATGGACTGAATGGCTGGGCGAATGGCGCCAACGTAGTTACCCAAATGAGGAATGCCCGTCGGTTTGATGCCGGTTAGGATACGTTTACTTTCTTGTTTAGAACTGTCTACAGCTGCGTCAGTTTGAGTGCTCATGAAAAATCCGTTATTTTATTACTCACATCGTTATTTATGCAGGTGAGTTATTGATATGAGTGAGTTATTAAAATAGATAAGTTATCGAGGTAAATAATAGAGCTGATAAAATATCAGCTGCAAAGTATAGCAAATTTCGCAGCTATTTTTTGGGGAATCAAAACCTACTTATAAATATCGGTACGACCGTTAGGGCCGTTTTTAAAGCGACGATGGAACCACATCCATTGGGTCGGATCGATACGAATCAACCCTTCTAGCACCTCATTAACGCGGGTCGCGTCAGCAACCTCGTCATCACTTGGATAATTATCAAGCTCTGGCGTAATGGTCAGATGATAATGCGGACGTTTGCCTCGCGGCAGGTTATCAGGTGTTTGCCGATAAGTATGCAGCGCCATGAGCGCTGGTGGGTTTTGCTTGTCACCCAATTTTGCCATCCGCCGAGAAGCAGTAATAGTAGCGGCAGGCACACCAAAAAACGGCGCCATGACACCTTGCTTGAGACCATAATCTTGGTCAGGTGAGTACCAAATCACGTGCTTAGCTTTAATAGAATTAACAAGGCTACGCATGTCACGGCTGGCAATCTGCTTGCCAAAAATCTTAGTACGTCCGTTATAAATGAACCAATCAAGAAGCGGATTGTTTTGCGGGCGGTACATACAATCGGTGGCAAAAAACTGCGTGCAGAGCATGCCGCCAAGATCGAGCATCGTATAATGCGCCCCAAGTAAAATCACAGGTCGACCTTGGTTTTGGGCATTCACTAGGTGCTGTAAGCCCGAGATAGACACCGTACGGGTAAAAATATTAGGACGATACCAAGCACACAAGGTTTCAAACACCCCAATACCTTGATTGACGAAAACTTGCTTTGCCATCAGTTCGCGCTCAGCTTCGGGCTTTTCTGGAAAAGCCAATCTTAAATTAATTAAGGTATCACGTCTGCGCGAGCCGGCTAGTTTATAGATTGAAATACCCAGTTTACGACCCAACCAAAACTGCCAACGCAGCGGCAGATATATCATCGGCATAATAATTGCCAATAACAGCCAGATGCCCCAATATTGCGGCAATAAAAACTGCCACTGAAAGGGTTTTTTTTCTGCTTGCGCCGTTTGTTTATGCGTTTGCGTAATTGTAGGCATGCCAGCAGGAATGGCGGGCGACTTAACCATGTCGTTTTGTTTATTATGCTTACCTGTAGGCGGCGGCATATCCGTTTTTGATGGGTTACTAGGATCGTATTGTTCGGGGGCTTTCATAATGAGCACAGTGTAATAAAAGTTATTATTATGATGGGGGAGCGCGTCCAAGTTTGCAAGCAAGTTTTAATAAACTAACGACAACGAGAGCTAAGGACTTTAAACTATTAGGCATTTAAACAATATAGTCAAAATATCCTAAAAACACTGCGGT
Source organism: Psychrobacter sp. UBA6291 (assembly GCF_002439405.1). Classification (NCBI taxonomy): domain Bacteria; kingdom Pseudomonadati; phylum Pseudomonadota; class Gammaproteobacteria; order Moraxellales; family Moraxellaceae; genus Psychrobacter; species Psychrobacter sp. UBA6291. The sequence continues at coordinate 71,977 of NZ_DJUD01000014.1, forward strand.
ACTGCTGATATCAATTTTTTGTAGCCTCTGTCTGCGCAGGCACAGCAAGCAAGAAAAATGGATATCAGCAGTGCGTGATGTATNNTATCGATATTACTTTTCACTCAATATAGAGTTAAAACAGCAGCGCTAAAAAATAGCCATAAAAAAACCTTATAAACTGAGACCAGCTTATAAGGTTTTGCAAATCTACTCTTTTGCTTAATACTGCTGCAGCGACTCTGAGAAAAAGAAGGCAGTGGTAAAAAGAGAAGAGATAGCTTTGATTAACGTTTTGAGAATTGTGGACGTTTACGTGCTTTACGTAGACCCAATTTCTTACGTTCAACTTGACGTGAGTCACGAGTAACAAAGCCAGCTGCTTTTAGAGCAGGTTTATTGGCTTCGTCAAGCTCAATCAATGCACGCGTGATGCCGTGACGGATTGCGCCCGCTTGACCACTGATACCGCCACCTTTTACAGTGATGTATAGGTCATAAGCAGTAGGTGATTCAAGTAGTTCTAAAGGCTGACGAACAACCATGCGCGATGTTTCGCGGCTGAAGTACTCATCAAGTGGTTTGCCGTTAACAACGATGCTACCAGTACCTTTCGCTAAAAAGACACGAGCGGTAGAAGTTTTGCGACGACCAGTTCCGTAATTGCGTTCCATAAGTATATCCTTAGATGTCTAGTTCTTTAGGTTGCTGAGCTTCATGTGGATGTTCTGTACCCGCATATAGTTTCAGCTTTTTGATCATCGCGTAGCCAAGAGGACCTTTTGGAAGCATACCCTTAACCGCTTTATGTAGAACATCTTCAGGCTTATGTGCAATCAGCTTGGTGAAGTTGGTTTCTTTAATACCACCTGGGTAACCACTGTGACGATAGTACTTTTTGTCTTGCGCTTTTTTGCCCGTTACCGCGATTTTTTCTGCGTTGATAACAACGATAAAATCACCAGTATCTACGTGCGGCGTGTAACAAGTCTTGTGCTTGCCACGTAAGCGACTAGCGATTTCAGTAGCTAAGCGACCAAGGGTTTTGCCGTCAGCATCTACGACATACCAGTCATGGGTCACTTCAGCTGGTTTTGCACTAAGTGTTTTCATGATAAAACCTTAAAATTAGAATTCGTTGAGAGTTTAGCTGGGAACGGGGCTCTCAAAAAACAGACTGCACATTATAAGCAGTAGCGCCTACGCTTGCAAGCTGCATTGGGGTTTATTTTCGCCTTATATACATTAAACTGCAGCGTTGGCCAGTTTTTTAGCGGTTTTAAACATTTTCGAAATTTGTTAATGGCTTTTATTAACCTGACAATTATGACGCTGAAAGCTGATAAAGTCCAGCGACAACTTGCCCAACTTTGGTCTGTTTTAGGCATTCAAAACGTATTAGGCTTTGCGCTATATCTGCTAGCGGCTCAGCGCTTTCGTTGATACTTGCTACCAATTGGTCCAGTTGCAGGGTTAAATCTTTATCCGCCTCTAAATAAATCAGCGTTTCTGTGTTGATTAAAGACTGTTTAATAAGTGTTGTCAAAATCGGCTGCCATAAATCTTGCGCATACGGCGGGTCGATAAAGACGATATCAAAATGCCGCTGTATCGTTTGGTTTTGCGTCAGTACCTGCTCGGCGGTGCCTTGAATAATCTGATAGTTACTGGCATCTAAGCGTAATTGCTCGGCACTTTGGCGCAGCATAGTGACTTGCGCTGAACTTACTTCAATAAAGGTTGTATGAGCCGCGCCACGTGATAAGGCTTCAAAGCCTAAAACGCCGCTACCAGCGCAGCTATCAAGTACTTTGGCGTCATGAATATCGGCAATCAACCAATTAAACAAGGTCTCGCGCAGGCGGTCAGGAGTCGGGCGCAAACCTTCGGCATCGATAAAGCTGACGATACGGCGTTTATACTGCCCGCCGATGATACGTACGTCTCCCGCTACTGCGTTTTTTGCTTTATGATTTTTCTTTTGTTCGCGACCATTTGAGAGTTTCTTCATAGTGTCTCTTATCTACAGCTTTTTATTCGGTGCATTTCGTTTTATATATTTTATTCAGATGTGGCTGCGTTCTCGGCACCTTGCGCCTCGGCTTTTTCCGCTAGCGCTTGCTCTTTATCACGTAAGGCGTCGCGCATGGCCTTTTCAAAAGCCTTTTGGCGTTTGATGGCCCTTAGTTCATCGGCGGTTGGCGGCAAAATAGGGTCGGTTTTACGCTGTAGCATCCAATAATCAAATAAGGCGCGACCAATAGGCGCTGCAACGGCACTACCGCCGCCGCCATTTTCGACCAGTACTGAAAGGGCGATTTCTGGCTCTTCTACAGGCGCGAAACCATTAAACCAAGCATGATCCCAGTGACGTTTATCGAGTGCCGCTTTATTATAGCTTTTACCTTGAGCGATAGATTTGACCTGCGCCGTTCCGGTTTTACCAGCGATGCGATAGCGCGGTGTATAAATGCCACGCGCTGTACCTGCCTTAACCGTTTGTTCCATCGCATCGTGCATACGCGTCCAATCTGACGGTTTACCATTGTAGTCAATTTTGCCATCAGGCTTGCTAATCACGTTAACGGCCGCCGCGCCATCGCTGCTTTTTAATAAATGCGGGGTGATGTGATAACCCTTGTTGGCGGTCATGGCGGTGGCATTGGCAATCTGTAATGGCGTGGCTAAAAAATACCCTTGACCGATACTGACTGAGATGGTTTCACCCGGTAACCAGCCTTTATCATAGGTGTCTCTTTTCCATTTTGGTGACGGCATAACGCCTGATTTTTCATTGGGTAAGTCAATACCAGTTTGTTCACCAAAACCGAAGCGCACCATCCAGTCATGAAGGCGCTGAATCCCCATCTCATACGCCAACTTATAATAATAGGTATCTACCGACATCATGATGGATTTCTTTAAATCTACCGTGCCGTGGCCACCGCGTTTCCAGTCGCGAAAACGGTGCGAATCGCCGGGTAGACTGAAATAACCCGGGTCATAAATGGTCGTTTCCCAATCTCGTAGGCCGTAATGAATACCGCCCAAACCCTCAAAAGGTTTAATGGTCGAGCCGGGCGGATACGTCCCTTGTAGCGCGCGGTTATAAAGGGGCTGATCAAGGTCATCACGCAGAGCGCCGTAGTCCTTAAAAGAGATGCCCGAAATAAAAGGATTGGGGTCGTAGCTTGGGTTACTAACAAAAGCCAAAACATCGCCGTTTTTTGGGTCGATAGCGACGATAGCGCCGCGGCGACCATCAAGCTGCTGCTGCGCAATGGTTTGCAAGCCATAATCTAGACTAAGCGTGATGTCATTGCCCGCAATGGGCGCTTTGGTATCAAGTTGACGTAGGATATTGCCATGAGCATCGGTTTCTACCGACTGATAACCTGGCTGTCCGAGCAGGATGTCTTCATAAAAATCTTCAATACCAATCTTACCGATAAGATCGGTACCCGCGTAGCGATCTTTATTAATTTGCTTGGATTCTTTATCGTTAATACGTCCGACATAGCCAATTACATGGGCAAATAGCTCGTCATAAGGGTACGAGCGTGTGAGTTTGCTTTGAATACTGATGCCACGAAAAAAAGGCTGACGCTCACTAAACTGCGCCAATTGTGCTTCGGTCAAATCAATCTTGATGGTCACTGGGTCATTTTTGGTTTTGCTAACGCGCGCCAAAATATCGGTAATGTCTTTTTCGCTAAGATCAAAAATGGGCGCCAGCAGATTTAGCGTGCGCTCTGGGTCTTCGACTTCGTCAGGGCTTAGCATAGCGGTAAATACGGGCTGATTGTCAGCGAGAATCACGCCGTTACGATCGTAAATATAACCGCGACTGGGCGGCGCAGAGATAAGCTTAATGCGATTGTTATCGGCTTGGGTAGTGTACTTATCATGGGCATACACTTGCAGATAACCGTAACGCGCGATCAATCCCAACAAGCCCACAAACATGAACAGCCCAAGGATAATAATACGGCTGGTAAAAATACGATTGACCTGTTCGGTATCGGACGCGAGCGGTTTGTTCATATAAAGTCAGTACCCAGACGATCAGTAAAACGGTCGTTGATAAAGTGATGGTTGATTAAGCACAGATAAATAAAGCCAAGAAAGATACAGTCATTTTTTTGTTTATCTAAAACGGGGTGAGCATAAAGGATAAGACAAAGTATTTCAATAACATAGCGCGATGATTTATCAATAAAAAGGTCAAATGATTTACTTGCCGTCTTCAGCTAGCCAGTAGCATTAAGCAACCGTAAATTATAACAGAACAAACACTTTCGCGCAGTAGGCAGTCGTCTATTTTGTGAGGATCGTTATTGCCATGATCGTCATTGTTCTTTAGGTGTTTTTAACATCATTAAATGATAGTAAAGGTTTAGGGTGGTGAGTAGGGCGCAAAACGTGTCATCGCTAGTCACAACTTGCCAAGGCTTGATATGTGCTAATAAATAGCAAGTATGCTAAAATCAGGCGATTTATTTTAGCCACTTATCGCATCTATAGCGTTATTTAATTCAGTGGTTATTGAGGACAGAGCGTTTTTATTGAGCGTTCTTAATCGACTAAGGATATTTGCTTAACAACGACCATCATCACCTCAAGGATAATTAGAGTCATGGATGCAAATTCATTGTGGCAGACGATAGCGGAACACCCCGAGTTTTTTGCTATGTTGACCATTCCACCAGTGACTGCATTTGTCACTTGGATACATGTGTGGATGGCACTCAAGATGCTATTTTATCCGATTAAATTTTGGGGTATTCGGATTCCAAACTTTCCATTCTTTGGTTTGCCGGGATTGGGTTGGCAAGGGATCGTGCCACGTAAAGCAGGCAAGATATCGGGCGTGATTGTTGATCAGACGCTCTCAAAGCTGGGTTCGCTCGATGAGTTTTTTCAGGCGATGGAGCCAGAGCAGATGGCGGTATTTATCACCGATACGGTCGATGAAAACCTTGAGAGTTTGATTGATGAGATTATGCTTGACCATTCGCCAGCGCTGTGGGGCAATCTGCCTTATGCGTTAAAGCGCCGCGTCTATGCCCAAGCGCATCAAGAGTTGCCAAATATCATGCAATCCTTGGTGACCGATTTGACCTATCACGTCGAAGATTTGGTCGATATGCGCAAAATGATTGTCAATAAAATGGAAAGCGACCGACGTTTGATGGTCAATATGTTTTTAAAAGTTGGGCAAAAAGAGATTGATTTTATCTGGCATATCAGTGCTTTGATTGGCCTTGTATTCGGTATTATCCAAATGTTTATATTTTTGGTGGTACCGCAGCATTGGACGGTACCGTTTTTTGCCGCTATTTGGGGGTTCTTGACCAACTGGATTGCGATTTGGATGGTGTTTAACCCAGTTGAGCCACGTTTTATTCCGTATGTGAAGTTTTTTGCGCTACAAAACCGTTTCCCATTTATTAAGCCGCAACTGCCGCACATTGCTCAGTACCGCTTTCAAGGCGGCTTTATGAAGCGCCAAGAAGAAGTCTCTGAAGTTTTTGCTGAGATTGTGGTCAAAGATTTGGTCACTTTAGAAAACATCATGAATGAGATGATGTATGGTGACCGCGCCGCCGAAACGCGTGAGTTGATGAAATCGCATTTGTATAAAGTGTTAGAATCGCCGGTCATTAGTACCACATTGCGGGTTGGGCTGGGTCGCCGCGAGTTTGGGCAATTGAAAAATACCATTATCGACAAATCCATCGTCGCGACTATGGTGCCACTGCGAGACCCTGAACTTAATGAAAGCCGTGCCAGTAAAATATTTGGGCTGTTTCGCGATCGTATTCGCGCGCTATCCCCTGATGAGTTTCAAAACCTATTGCGTCCCGCTTTTCGCGAAGATGAGATGACGCTAATTATCCTTGGTGGTTTGACAGGTTTCTTGGCAGGTTGGTTGCATTTGGTCTTGGTGTTTTTCCCTGCCATGCAGTGAGAAAGGGTTTTTATGTTCTTTACACACATTACCTACAGAGTGGATACAGAAACGTGACAAGTTGACGCTAATGTACCATGCTGTAAGTCTTCTAAGCTGCAATAGCTGATAGATACAGATGCAGAAAAAAGCATGACAATGGCGGCGTAATGTCTAAAAGTAACGACTATTGACTATTCTCAGACGCATTAAAAATACTGCTTTCTAAAATAAACAATGACCGTATTAAGGTAAACAAGGTTAGACCGTATGTTAATCACAGAATTGGGTTATTTTGCCTTGCTGGCCGCCTTTGTGTTGGCGATTTTGCAGGTAGTATTACCAACCATTGGTGTCATGAACGACCACGTTGCCTGGCAGCGCCTTGCACCGAGTTTAGCGTGGGCGCAGTTTGCGGCCATGATTGTCTCGTTTGGGTCATTGATGGCAGGCTTTTATTTTAATGATTTTAGCTTGGTTTATGTCACCCAGCACTCTAATACCTTGTTGCCTTGGTATTATAAATTGTCGGCGACGTGGGGCGGGCATGAAGGTTCGCTGCTACTATGGATGACCATTATGGCCACTTGGTGTGCCTTGGTCTCTTACTTTAGCCGTGGCTTGCCATTGACCATGCGCGCCCGCGTACTGGTGATATTGGCTGGCGTGCAGGTGATGATGCTGGCGATGTTAATCTTTACCTCATCACCGTTTGATCGCACTTTACCAAATTTACCCGTCGATGGCGCCGATTTAAACCCTCTGCTACAGGATTTTGGTTTGGTTGTCCACCCACCAATGCTGTATATGGGCTATGTGGGTATGGCCGTGCCATTTGCGTTTTGTATGGCGGCATTATGGGAAGGACGTTTGGACGCTGTCTGGACCCGCTGGTCGCGTCCATGGGCACTGGCGGCGTGGGGCTTTTTGACTGTTGGTATCGCCCTTGGTTCTTGGTGGGCTTATTATGAGCTTGGCTGGGGCGGTTGGTGGTTTTGGGATCCAGTAGAGAACGCCTCACTGATGCCTTGGCTTGCTGGTTTAGCTTTGCTGCATTCGTTGGCCGTAACCGAAAAGCGCGGAGTCTTTAAAGCGTGGACCATTATGCTGGCCATTTTTGCTTTTGCCTTGAGTCTTTTGGGCACCTTCCTTGTGCGCTCAGGCGTTATTACCTCGGTGCATTCATTTGCAGCCGACCCAACGCGTGGTCTGGTTATTTTGGTCATTCTGGGTATTATCGTCGGTGGCGGACTGTTGATGTTTGCTGTGCGCGGTTGGCGTCTGACGGTTGAAAGTCAGTATCAGCTGATATCGCGTGAATCATTTTTAGTTATTAATAACGTGATTATTTTAATCTCAACCTTAGTCGTTCTGCTTGGTACGCTATATCCTATTATCGCTGACTCCTTTAATTTGGGTCAGGTCTCTGTTGGTCCTCCGTACTTTAATGCGCTCTTTGTACCTTTAGCATGGCTACTGTTAGTAGCAATGGGCATGGGTTCTAATATTCGCTGGAAAAAAGACAGCCGTCCGCTCTTAGGCGCCGGTATGGTCATTGCGGTCAGCAGTCTGCTGTTAGCAGCGATTATTGCCTATTTTGTTAGCCCGTCTGATATGTTAAATATTGGCGTCACGCTGGCGGTTAGCTTTTGGGTACTACTTTGGATGGCAGTCGATTTTAAAGACAAAACCAAAAACGCCCCAAGTTTCTTTAAAGGACTACGTCATCTACGTTTGAGCTACTGGGGGCAGCAAACTGCTCATATTGGCGTAATCGTCGCCGTCATCGGGGTGGCGTTTACCAGCACCTTGAGTGTCGAGCGCGATGTGGCATTGGGCGAAAATGAAACTGTGCACGTACAAGGCTACGACTTTGAGGTCAAAGATTTCCATGAAGTCAGGGGCAGTAACTTTGATGGTATGCAAGCACAGGTTGAGGTGACCAAAGAGGGCCGCGCGGTGACAACTTTGTATCCGGAGAAACGTACTTATATTATCAGTGGTATGCCAATGACCGAGGCGGCAATTGATGCCAGTCTCATGCGTGATGTCTATGTAGCGCTGGGCGAGCCTATCGCAGAAGACAGTAATAAGTGGGCGGTACGTATTTATGTCAAGCCGCTGGTGCGCTGGATATGGCTTGGAGCGATTATCATGGCCTTAGGCGGTCTGCTAAGTATGCTCGATAGCCGTTATCGTTTTAAAAAGGCTAAGGCATCAACGCAAACGGCAGCCAACAAAGCAGGATTTATTACCGAAGCTCACGTAGGGGAGAAGTAACATGAGTCAGTCAAATAATTCTTCCCAAAAAGCGCCTGCAGATAAAAAGACTAAAACTATGAAAAAAAGCCAAATAAAGATATGGTTTTTGATTCCGCTGATTGTGTTTGTTGGTTTTATTATTATGCTGTACCTGCGTTTGGGTCAGCCGACGGATATCGTCACCAATACTGCGCTTGAGCGGCCGGTACCGACATTCGAGCTGCCATTATTATCCGATACAAGCCGTATGATGACCAATGACAATTTGCCCGAACAACCATTTTTGATGAATATTTGGGGCTCATGGTGTCCAACTTGTATCGTTGAGCATCCTTTTTTAATGCAATTAGAAGAGCGCGGAGTCAATTTGGTTGGTGTTAATTACAAAGATGACATCGGTGATGCGCTAGGATATTTAAATCGTGGCGGCGACCCATTCTCCATGTCTATTCAGGATTTATCTGGGCAGTTTGCTTTAGATTTAGGCTTAACTGGCGCGCCTGAAACCTTTGTGGTTGATGGGCAAGGTATTATTCGTCAGCATATTGTTGGTGAGATTAATGAAAGCAACTGGCAAAGCCGCATCATGCCCTGTTTGATGGTGCTCAATGAAGCGGATAAGAAAAATGTCAGTCCCGATCCTAGTCAGGTTCAGGAGGTGTGTAAGTGAACGCCATACCTTTAACAGTGATGTCATCAAAAAGCCTGTCAGCACAAAGCATAAAACCAGCAAATTTTATAATAAAGTTAGCCAGCTTAATGCTTGCGTGCTTGCTGAGTTTTATCCTCAGTTTCAATGCGTATGCTGCCATTGACGTTTATGACTTCGATTCGCCGCAGCAAGAAGCGCAGTATCGCGGACTTATCGAGGAGCTGCGTTGCCCAAAATGCCAAAACCAAAATTTGGCAGGTTCTGATGCGCCCATTGCGCAAGATTTAAAGCAAAAAACGTACGACATGATTAAAGAGGGTCGTAGTGATGCGGAAATACGCGCTTATATGCAAGAGCGTTATGGCGACTTTATTACTTACAAGCCGCCTGTGCGCCCATCGACCTGGATACTGTGGTTTTTTCCGCCATTATTATTGATTGCGCTGATTATTGGCTGGTTTTGGCAAAGTAAACGTAGCCAGCGCGTGGCGCGCGGTGAAAGTGCGGTTAATATAGACAGCTCCGCAGCGTTATCGGCGGCAGAAAAAGCGGAGCTTGATCGTTTATTGTCGCGTAGCAATGCTAAAAGCGAAGCTGTTATCACCAGTACAGAGGACAAAAAATGACCCTATTTTCTACTTTTGGCTTATTTATTGCCCTAAGCTTATTTATTGCGCTGCTACTGGCCGTTATCGCTATCATGCCATGGCTACGCGCCTCACGCTTGCGCGACAATCCTGTTGACAACCAACTGCTAGACATCAACGTTGCCGTATTCCGTGAGCGTCTAACAGAGCTGCAAACCGATAAAGACAGCGGCACCATCGATGACGTCCATTACCGCAATCAAAAGCTCGAGCTTGAGCGCCAATTACTGGACGCGCAGCGCACAGTCACGCCCATGGTAGCGCCAAGTTACAAAAGTCGTTTGATTATCATGATATGGGTGCCGGTATTGGCAGGATTGGCTTATTTTTTAATCAGTGACCGTACGTCAGTATTTGACTTATGGGCGGCTGAAGATAAAGTCGGACAAGTGGCAGATGACTTATTGACTGGTAAAATCGATCAGCCGCCTGCTTGGGCGATTGAAGACGGTACGCAGCTTATCAGTGCCATGCAGACCAACGTCTATCGTCATGCTGATGATCCTGATCGCTGGATGCGTCTGTCTGAGCTGTTTTTATCATTAGAAGCAACCGACTCAGCTCTTGAAGCATTATCGCGTGCTTATCGTTTGTCGCCAGGCAATGAAGAGATTGCCACCACTTATGCGCAAATCAGCTTTTTTGCCAATAAAGGCCAGCTCGATGCCAATAGTCGCCGCGTTTTACAAGATGTGCTAGCGAAAAATCCAAAGCATGAAGGCGCTCAAATGCTGATGGCAATGGGCGAGGCGCGTGGCAATAACTTTGAGCAAGCACAAGGCTGGATTAAGCGTTTGCGCGCCAGTATTGCTGCCAAACCGGGCGACCATAGCCAAGCACTGGCAAGCCTTGATGAATTGAGTGCCAACGTCAGCGCGCAGCAGCAGCAGGCATCTGAGGGCGTTGAGATCACCGTCTCTATTAATGCAAGCTTACTACCATTAGTAAAGGCAGACGATGTGTTGTTTGTCGCTATTCGTGATGTCAAAGGTGGGCCACCGTTCGCTGCCAAGCGTTTACCGATTAGCGTCATTAAACAGGGTGAGGCGACTATTAGTCTAAGTGATTTAGACGCCATGATGCCTGAACGTACGCTTGCGTCTGCTCGCGGTGATAAAGTCCAGCTTGCTGTCATTGCCCGTATCAGCCATAGCGGCACCGCCGATGCTGAATCCGGTGATTTAAGCGGTAATCCTGTTGTCATTAGCGCTGACCAAAATCAGGTCAATGTGGCTATTAATCAACAAGTTCCTTGATAGATATATTGTAAAAACTGAATACTTAATAAATGCGCGCTGTCATATTTTTGGCGGCGCACAACCCGCACAATCTTATCTCATGAACAGATAAGTCATCGTAACTTGCCGCATCAAGACTAAAAATACTTGAGCTTTTGAAAGCCACAAGGTAAGGTAAGCTCTGCAACCCACCAATCCCTAAGTTTTATTAGTCCCAAAATCCTATCTATTAAGGAGAGTCGTATAATGATGCGTATTATTTTGCTAGGTCCACCAGGCGCCGGTAAAGGTACCCAAGCCCAGTTCATCTCTAAAGAGTATGATATCCCGCAAATCTCAACAGGTGATATGCTACGTGCCGCCATCAAAGAAGGTACGGAACTTGGCAAACAAGCAAAAGATGTGATGAACGCTGGTGGTTTGGTTTCTGATGATCTTATCATTAACCTCGTGCAAGAACGCATCGCCAAGCCTGATTGTGTCAACGGCTGTATTTTAGATGGTTTTCCGCGTACCATTCCACAAGCCCAAGCGCTTGCTGATGCCAACGTAGCGATTGACCATGTGATTGAAATCAGCGTGCCTGATGATGAAATCGTTAAGCGCCTATCAGGCCGTCGTCAGCATGCTGGTTCTGGGCGTGTTTATCATATCGACCACAATCCACCTAAGGTCGAAGGTATCGACGATGTGACGGGCGAGCCGTTGATTCAGCGTGAAGACGATAAAGAAGCGACCATTCGTGATCGTTTAGCGACCTATCAACAGCAGACCTCTGCCTTGGTTGGTTACTATCAAGAAAAAGCAGCTGAGGGCGGCGATGCCCCTAAATATGACAAATTCGATGGCACCCAAGGCATTGATGATGTTAAACAGCAAATCTTATCGGCACTAAAAGGCTAAAACTTTTTAAACGTCGCCGATAGACGTGTTGATTAACCTTTATATTCAAAACCCTGCCGCTTGTTATTAATAGCAGCAGGGTTTTTTAATGCTTAAAAATAAATGCTAACCAGTACCAATAAAAAAGCCGCTTACTTAAATTCAGTAAACGGCTTTTAGCTACTATTGTTTAAATGCAGCTTAGCTAATGCTTTAGCAAAAAGTTACGCGTTACCTTGGGCATCAACTTGCGCTTGCTGTTGGCTTTGCGCATATGCTTGGTCAAAGTTGACTGGTGCAAGCAATAACTGCGGGAAGCTACCACGCGTTACGATGTCGCTGATCACTTCGCGCGCATACGGGAACAATACGTTCGGGCAGTAAGCACCCAAGATTTGACCGATTTGATCTTCTGGGATGTCTTTTAATAAGAAAATGCCCGCTTGATGCACTTCAGCGATAAATGCCGCTTCTTCAGCGTTTTTAGCGTTGACACTGACCGTTAATACCACTTGATAATGATCGTCATCAAGCTTTTCAGCGTTGCTCGATAGATTGATATCAAGCTCAGGGTTCCACTCTTTAGTAAATACAGCGGCGCCTGGGACTTCAAGTGACATGTCTTTTACATAAATGCGTTCTAGTGCCAATTGTGGTTGTGCTTGCTCTTCAGCCATGGTCATTCCTCTAAAAGTTAATCAAATAATAGGGCAGATTGTCATTGTAACAACATATCATTGTAATATAAATGCAAACTAAGGTTTGAGATTTATCTCAAGGTCTTTTACGCAGTTTTTTTAAATGTTTTTTATCACAAAGCTTTATTCTTAACGCTGTCTATTTTTACACCAATAAAAATAGACAGAAAAGGACAATAGCAGATTAACCGGCTAATAGCTCGTCAAGTTTGCCTTGTTGGTTCATTTGGTTAAGCTCGTCGAAACCACCGACAAAGGTGTCACCAATAAAAATTTGCGGCACAGTGCGATAGTTGTTGGTTTTTTGCATCAAAGCTTGGCGCTCTTCGCGGCTGATGTCATGCATGCCGATTTCTTCGTAATCAACACCTTTAGATTGTAATAATTGCTTAGCGTTTGAGCAGTATGGGCACATTGGAGTGGTATAAACTTGCACAGGTACAGTCATGGTCTTTCCTTATTTATAAATTTATGGGGGAGCAATTTTGTTATAAGTAATAGGATAAATAGTAAGATAAAAAAATTATAGAGTAGTCATTAATATAATCCGTTATCAATACGTAAATGCTAGCTATATTTGCTGCTCCTCCGTATAAAGTGGGGATGGCTATGGCAAATTCAAGCAGTGTTGGTTAAAAAGTGCTGACGGTAGCATAGTTAGCGTATAAAAAAAGACACCTGATAAAAAGGTGTCTTTTTGATTGGTACTGCTGGTTAATAAGACCAGCTAATAGGATTTGTCTTACTTATGCAAACTTGGCTTGGCTTTACCTTTGTTTTTAGATTTAGTATCTTTTATGCCAACCAATGGCATACCAGCGCCTTGCCAGCCGCCGATTCCGCCATCTAGGCGATAGACATTGTCTTTACCAATCATTTGTACCGCAGCACCTGCTTGGATGCCCATATCACAGACGATGATGACTGGCTGTTCAATCGCACGAATTTCTTCAATTCGGTCTTTAAGCTCAGTAAAAGGTATGTTGCGGCTGCCTTGGATATAACCAGTTTCAAATTTCTTTTTGGCGCGAATATCGATCAGCTGCGCATTTTGCGAGTTGACCATCATACCCAAAGTGTTGGGCGATATTTTTCTGCCACTACGTTTATTTTCAATGGCAAAAAATAGCACGGCAAGCACGGCTAATATACCAAATAAAAACGGGTGGTTGCCCACAAATTCCAGCGCACGATCCAAACCATACCTCCAAAAATATAAGTGTTCGGTCAAACTGAGATAACAGCCCAACGATGGTGAACAAGGCGCTATTATACCGATAAGGTCATCTATAGTAAACGGGCGATGACTTGGTCGTTACTTTATCTCGTCGTTCCTTTATCAGTAACCTTTAGACATATCTGCTAATAAGGCTTAGTATCCGCCTCTTCTGTTAACGTCACAAGGTTTTCAACACGGCGCTGCAACACTTCGCCGTCCGCAACCGCTTGCCATAAGGCGCAGCCTTTACTGTTATGGGTATGGCGACAATCGCGGAACTGGCAATCACCTGCCAGCGGTGCAAGCTCGATAAAGCCTGAGATAATATCATCAGGGGTGAGATGCCAAATACCGTACTCACGAATACCAGGGGTGTCGACAATGCCGCCTTGGGTTAAGTCATTTGGGTTAAATGGCAATAAGCGACTGGTGGTGGTGGTATGTTGACCGAGCTTTGAGTTTTCAGAGATGACATTTACCACTTGTCCTGACTCTGGCAGCAAGGCATTGATTAAGCTGCTTTTACCGACGCCTGATTGACCAGCAAAAATGACCAGTTTCTTATCGATGTAGCGCTTTAGCTCATCAAGCCCTATTTGCTCATCGCTATTAGCGATGTTTTCAGGGCACGCAACCGAGGTCAGTACGCTCTCGTAACCAAGCGCCGCGTATTGTGCCAATAATTCACTGGTATCGACGCCGTTTTCCTGCGCCAACAAATCGGCTTTATTAAGTACCAATAGTGGCTTTACGCCCGCATGATGACAAACGACCAAATAGCGATCAATCAATGTCGGCGCAGCGGCAGGCAAGGGCGCAAATACAATGGCCAAAATATCGACATTGGCGGCGACGGGTTTGAGCTTATGATAACGGTCAGGACGCGAAACGAGCGAGGTGCGAGGCTTGACGGACTCGATACGTCCAAAGCCGGTATTAGGGTCTGCAGTCCAGCGTACTTGGTCACCCGCTGCTAGCATGGGCAGATTGGTACGCACATGACAACGCCAAATATCGCCTAACGCCAGCTCTTGCCAAAACGGCTCAGGATCATCAGGCGCAATCTCGGGCTGCACAGGAATTACTGCTGGCAAGCTGGTCACTTGTACTTCTAGCTGCTTACCATAATGCGCCATAACCACGCCATCCATCAAACTGTCATCGATGCTGTCTTGGCTATCGAGCTGTTGTTTGTCGATGCGACGAATCTGTTGTTTAGTCAGTTTGCGTTGCCGGATTAATGCCATGGATTGTGACCTATTAGAAAAATATTGCTAAGTGTAGCGTGAAAATTTGCTAACATACAGCCTAAAGCGCCGCTAGCAGATAGTGGTTTTGTAATGTTTTAGATTTTTAGGCATTATAGCCAATCAAGCGCAAAGTATGTGATTTTGAGCATGACCATTCACAGTTAGTTTAATTGATTAACAAGGCTCACAAGTTGTGCCAAAGTTTATTGACCATAGGATATTTTATGAGTACCGACGACCATCCCAATAAAATTAAAATCAAAAACCAAGGTAAAAAAGGGTTGGTGTGGATTGACCTAGAAATGACCGGACTTGATACCTTAAATGATGAGATTATCGAGATTGCGACCGTGGTGACCGATGAGGATTTAAACGTCCTTGCCGAAGGGCCGGTGTTTGCCATTAAAGTATCCGATCAAATATTAAATAAAATGGATGACTGGAATACCAAGCAGCATGGGCAGTCAGGCTTGGTGGACCGTGTGCGCCGTAGTACGGTGACCTTGGCGGAAGCAGAAGCGGAAACCATTAAGTTTTTGAATAAATGGGTCGATAGTGGCAAGTCGCCGATGTGTGGTAACTCAATCTGCCAAGATCGCCGCTTTTTAGCCCGCCAAATGCCCGAGCTTGAGCGCTTCTTCCATTATCGCAACCTTGATGTGTCGTCGATTAAAGAGCTGTGTTTCCGCTGGCGTCCAGATATTCTAAGAAATTTCGAAAAAGGCGGCAGTCATTTAGCCCTAGATGATATTCGCGATTCTATTCGTGAACTAAAACATTATCGTCAGCATTTCTTTAAGTTGATGCCTTAACGTCATGTTCAAAGATTGATGTCTTAGAAATCAATCTTTAGAAATAACCATTTAAGAACAAATAAAAAGTCCGTCAAAGAAGCGAATGCCAAGATATGGCTCGTTTCTTGGCGGACTTTTTGTTTCAATGATATTTTAAATGAAAGCTTATTGGGATAATCCTTTAATAGTATATTAGCGACCCTCATCAGGCCGCTTAATGCTATCAGAGCTGGCTTCATAAACCGCATCTAATTCTGCTTCCGTTAAATATTTTTCTACCGTCGGGTATAACTCGCGCTCTTCAAAGCGAATATGGTCGTATAATAGGGTGCCAAGCTCATGAACTTGTGCCACGCTGACCTCTCTATTGCCCGATTTTTGTGATTGTTCGACCGTATTTATCAGTTGATGTAATTGCTTATGCTGTCCATCAAGGGTTTCGAGTACTGACGCCACATCGGATTCAGTAGCGCGATACGGCTCTAAAGCATTAGCGATTAAGTTGTCTTCAATTTGGAAGTGGTAAGCCATATCATTAATATAAGAGGTAAGATTGTCCCAATGTTTGGCAATCTCTTCGGGTTCATCCAAGCTTTCTTTGGCATGGCGAGACAGATTAAGCCCAAGATGGTGCTGGCGTGACAGCGGCTGCAATTGATTGGCGCGTTTCATAATTAAATACCTTAATGCTTCGAGAAGTCATGATTGATTCATTATTTGGAGTCATATTTTATGTTTAACTATCTTTTAATTTTGCATTTACTCGGGGCTGCAATTTGGACAGGTGGTCATTTAATACTAGCATTAGTGGTGTTGCCAAAAGTGCTATCTTCACGTAATTTAGACGCATTGTTACAATTTGAAGGTCAGTTTGAAAAAATTGGTATGCCGGCATTAGCCATTCAAATCATCACTGGATTATGGATGGCATATAAGATATTACCTAACATAGAGATGTGGTTTGCCTTTGATAATGACATCAGTGTCTTGATTGGTATAAAGCTGAGTTTGTTATTACTGACGGCACTAGTCGCGATGCATGCGCGCTTTTGGGTCATACCACGCTTATCCGCTAATAATTTGAATGGGTTTGCCATCAATATTATTCTGGTGACGTTATTTTCAGTGGCGTTCGTCGTGGTTGGTACGCTGTTCCGTACGGGATTTTAAAGAGAAGTTTTTAGATAAAATGATATAGGCTAAGTAGCAATTAATAGCTAATACAAATCAACAAACACAAAAAAACCTCAAGTAAATGAATACTTGAGGTTGAAACTTTGTACTTAATAATTTTATTAAAAACCAAGTTTTAAATATGGCGCAGCGGACGGGACTCGAACCCGCGACCCCCGGCGTGACAGGCCGGTATTCTAACCAACTGAACTACCGCTGCTTAGGTCGTCTTTAGCATGTCGTCTTCTAAAAGACCCACTCGCTAAATGAGTGGTGGGTGATGACGGATTCGAACCGCCGACATTCTGCGTGTAAGGCAGACGCTCTACCAACTGAGCTAATCACCCTGAGAAGCGTTAAAAAATTGCACTGCAATTTTAGCTTCGCAAGGGAAATCCTTTAAATAGGATTTCCTGAAAGCTTTAACATTCAAAGCTGTCACCCTTTAAATAACTTTCAACAGAAGAGAACTAACTAAAGCCTCGCTCTGTGGGTGTGTATTATATACATTTACACATGACTGTCAAATATTATTTTAAGTATTTTTAAAATTATGGCTAATAAACTTACTTACCGCTCAAACTAAGCTGTAAGTAGGGTGATGATAGACTATATAGCCGCTATATTGCTGGCTATTGCGTGCTTGCTAAAAGTCACTATACTGATAAGGCTTTTTGCATCTAACGAACAAGACGTCTACTTATAGGGCGTCTACTTAATAAAACAGCGGGCTAATAACTAATAAATAGATGAATGATTTGAGTGATATAGGGTCATGGAGGTGAGCATAGATAATTTTAATATAGAAGCTCTGTCTATTGAAGACTACTTTACGACATGGTCGGTAGGAGACTTTGCTGGATTGGGTCTGATATTGCACGTGATTTTGATGATCGTCATGACCCTGCGTATCGTCTCGGTGCAGCGCAATATTGGGGTATCGATTGCTTGGGTTGCTGTGCTTTATACTTTGCCTTTGGTTGGTTTTATCGCTTATATCTTATTGGGTGAGCCAATGATTGGGCGGCGTTATCGTGCGCGTATGAATCAGGCGCGGCTACTGATGAATGATATGGCCAAGCGTGAGCAAATGGTGTTTGATGAAGGACAAGAGCTGCTACCCGATAATTATCGCGGTGTCAGTAAAATAGGCACACGTTGGACAGGGTTTGGAGTGTTTCCTGATCATCAAATGCAATTATTGACCACGCCGAGTGCTATCTTTGGGCGCTTGATTGAAGACATTAATGCCGCTCAGCGCATTATTCTGATGGAGTTCTATATCATTTATCCAAAAGGTCAGATACTCGACGTCATGGACGCGTTGATGGCAGCGGTACAGCGCGGTGTCGAGTGTCATATTTTGGCGGATAGTGTGGGCAGTTTTAGCTTTTTTAATAGCAAACAGCATCGCATGTTAGAAGAGGCTGGGGTTTTTGTACACCAGTCGCTGCCGGTTGGTTTGTTTAAGACGCTATTTAAACGCTCAGATTTACGTAATCATCGCAAGATTATCGTCATTGACGAACATATAGGCTATATCGGTAGCTTTAACTTGGTTGACCCGAAGTTTTTTAAACAAAACAAAAATGTCGGTCAATGGATTGATGTGGCGATACGTAGCGTCAGCCAACAACCGATAAATATTGCCACGGCGATGGCAAAAGTGGTGGTCACCGATATTGGCGCGGAAAATAAAGACAATCTCGATGCGCTCAATCACCGCGTGAATAACTATACGCGTAAGCTTTATGTCATGAATCCGACTATTAATGATATCAATAGTCGCGTTAAAGTGTTAGACGAGATTAGCGATACAGATGAGCTACCCGAGATTGGGTCGACATCGATTGTGATACCGCGTATGCCAGTCGTTGAGGATGTGCTGGCGCAGCTAATACCTTCGGCGCCGCAAGTGACGGCGCATGTGATTTATAATACGTTGGTGACGGTGATACATCGTGCCAATAAACGTATTCGTATTACCACGCCGTATTTTGTCCCCGATGAAGCGTTATCAGGGGCGCTGACCACCGCGGCCAAACGAGGGGTCGAGGTGACGGTTATTGTGCCCGAAAAAGTGGATTCATTTTTGGTGCAACACGCCTCACAAGCGTACTATCAAGAGCTACTTGAAGCCGGGGTAACCATTGCTTTATTCAAAGGTGGACTGCTGCATGCTAAAACCGTGGTTATTGACGATGATTATTGTCTGTTTGGTACGGTAAATATTGATATGCGCAGTTTTTATTTAAATATGGAGGTCAGCTTAGCGATTTATACGCCAGAAATGGTCGCGCAGGTTGCGGATTGCCAAGAGGTTTACTTGCAAAGCTGCCGGTTTTTAAGTTTAGAAGAATGGCAAGAGCGCCACGGGGCAGAGCGCTTATTTGATAATGTAGTGCGCTTATTTAGTCCTTTATTGTAGCGCTTTTGATTTTAGGGTAAGGTAAACTACTTATTTTTATTACCATCTTATTGTTATTATTATTTGAAATGTTGGTTTTCAAAACGCTCAACTTTAAAGGATAGGCTCGCCTTATGTCTGCATCGCCCTTAACGCCCCTTGATTATATCGCAGCAGGCTATTGGCAAGATTTTTTAGCCGGCCGTTTTGTTGCCGGCGGCATGGCTTATGAAGCGGAATTGCATCGATGCACACTCGATGAATCGCTGGCAAGTTTACAGCGCGTAGATACTTTGCTGTCGCAGATACGCCGTGACATGGTTAAGTCGGGCAGCTGGGATGAAGCGGCGCTATTAATAGATGAGCGCTATCGTAATTTTATGGTATTTTTGGCATTTTATGCTGGGCGCGTATTAGCACAGCAATGGCAGTATACGCCGCATTGGTTCGGAGAGTTTGAGCTACGTAAGCGCTATCCTACCTTGCCGCTACTGACCGATGACTTTTATCAGCATATGGCCGTGGTTTATCGCGATGATAGTGAGGTTAATAATCAGTTTAATACGACTGAGTCGCTATTTTTTGCTTTAGAGCCGATAGGAATGCGGCTGTTTGGTCATATTGATAGACCGTTTCAAGCAGTGCAAGGCGGTCAGGTGGCAAGTGGACTATACCAAGCAGTAACTGCAAGAGTGCCAAACGCCATTAATAATAGTTATACATTACCCTTAGATGACGCGCAATCTTTCGATAAAAAATTGACTGAAGTAGGTGTGACGCAGCATAGCAGACAAGATATTCAGACAGACAATATTGATAATAGTTATTCTCATCATGAGCTGCAATCAACACCTGAACCTGTTAAAGCAGATACTGTATTAGCAAAAGCTAATTTATCGACGGCTTCATTAGAAAGCCCCCCTGTACAAACTATAACGGCAGAAACTACGTCAGTAGTATCTTCACAAGCAGCGTTAAAAGAAGTTGCAGTAAAACCAACAACAAAATTCGCGCCAACTCCAGAGCTTTTTACTCAATTGCTGATAGAGCTTGATGAAATAGACGTCGCCCAAAGCGCTGGCAAGACAGAATACGAGCAAGCCCGTAAAGTCTTGGATCAATTTGAGCAGTATATTGCTAAGCAAGAGAAACCGCGCGCGCAAGTTGCCTTTTCACAGCAGCATTTGGCAGCAAAGCAGCAAGCTCTAGCAAGATTGCAAGACGCTGCCCATGCAGGTAATAGCGCGGCGATGCTACGTTTGGCAATGTATGAGCTGCTTGGTGAAGGAATAAATACGGATAAAGTAGCTGGCATGGAAGCAGGCGTTGAATGGGTGAAGCAAGCAGCGAGCAAAAACGACAGCCGTGCCCAGCGTTTATTAAGTAAGCTCTACTATCAAGGCTTTGGCGTACCGCAAGATATGACCAATGGCAAATATTGGCTTGAGCAAGCGGCCGAAAACGGTCATGTAGAAGCGGCCAGTTTGGTCAGTCAATGGCAGCAAGCGCAGGCGTTGATTAGCACACAAAAGCAAGAGCAGCATAGTCTCAAACGTTATCAGTTATTGTTTGCGGTAATTATTGTCGTCGCTATATTAATCTTCATTATTGTCTAAATGCTTATTTTAAATTCTAGCTCTTAAATCCTCGTTTTTAAATCTTTGTTTCTGATAGCGAGTGCTTTAAAACTATTGTTTAGCGTTAAATTCAGGTAGAATTGGCGCGTTTTTTATTGGCATCTCTTATTGTCATTTTATAACGTCACTTCTTATCGTCCGATCCATTACTAATCTGGGCTTCTTCATGCCATCTTCTGATAATTCCTTACCTTCTTTTGATAAGTCGACTCAGCCAAGCCGAGCCGTTTATAAGCCACCTGTTTACTATCAGGTGACGATTGGTTTGCTAAAACCGCTCTATCGTCTGCAAGTATGGCGCCGCTCGCATAAGCGTGATAATTATCCGCAAGAAGTGCAGCAGCGTTTTGGTAAGCGCTATCCTGCGCCGCCTGTATCTAATGCCAAAGTTAAACCTAATGCGACTGCCAACGAAAATGGCAATCTTAAAGAGAGCGATGGCAAAAGGGTCATCTGGTGCCATGCGGTGTCTTTAGGCGAGACCAATACTGTCGCGCCTTTGCTGGATGCGCTATTGGCAAAAGGCTATCAGATATGGTTGACCAATACCACGCAGACAGGATATGCGCGCGGTGCCAGCCGCTTTGCCGATGATATTGCTCAAGGTCGCTTAAGCCATAGTTACGTTCCAGTCGACAGTCCTGCGGTGATTGAGACATTTTTGGCACATGTACAACCCGTCGCTGCCCTGTTTGTAGAAACCGAGCTTTGGGCCAATATCTTAACCAAACTGTCCGAGCATCATATCCCAAGTGTTTTGGTCAATGGACGGCTGTCGGCGTCTTCTTTTAAAAGCTATCAAAAAATTGGCGCCGTCAGTGCCAGTATGATGAAGAATTTGAGTTTGATTATTGCGCAAGATAATGAATCGGCAAAACGCTTTCGGCAATTGGGCGCTCATAGCGCGCAAATCCGCGTGGCAGGCTCGCTAAAATGGGTCATTAATACCCCGAAGCTGAATGATGATAATGGTGCCAAAAAAGCTGAAATAGTAAGCGATGGCGCAGACTTGGACTTAGATTTAGACGTAGCAGATCGTCCGATTTGGGTGGCAGCAAGCACGCATAGTGGTGAGGAAGAGATCGTATTATCATGGCAGCAGCAAATCCTATCTAACCCTTTGTTAGCCAATACCTTACTGATTATAGTGCCAAGACATCCAGAGCGTTTTGATGACGTGGCAGAACTGATTGAAAAATCTGGCTTGGGCATGGCGCGGCGTAGTGCTGAAGTTGCCATTAGCGCAAATACTCAAGTCTATCTCGCTGATAGTATGGGTGAGTTGATGCGCTGGTATGCGCTTGCCGATGTGGCATTGGTAGGCGGCTCATTGGTCGATATTGGCGGGCACAACCCCGTTGAGCCGGCAAGCGTAGCAACGCCAGTATTGATGGGTGCTTATACCCAGTCTTGCCAAAGCGTGGTTGATAAGCTTGCTAGCGTCGGGGCGTTATATCAGCCAAACAATGCGTTTTATAGCGCGATTAATGCGAATGGCCAAGTCTCTCAGCCGCGTCACTCTGATGGTAAGCAATCTTCTTCAGATGATGGTGACAATCTTCTTTATCAGCAGCTAAAGTATTGGCTGAGCCATTTAACCTTAGCAAAACAGGCAGGGCAAGCAGGTGCAGCAATGACTGAGCAACAGCAAGCAGTCTTACATCGTCAGCTATCGATGATTGAAGGTGTTATTGAACAATACGCTAAACCATCTTTTGAGCAAGACCTGAGCCAAGACGTGAATTAACAGCGGATATAAGTGACGCTATGAACTGTATATTATTGCCAGCGACCAACTTTCAACATGATAACGCGTCTGCGTATATCAATGATTTAGCGCAAATTGCTCATGTGAATAAAGTGCTAAATGCCCAAGTAGGCGATAGGTTAAAAATTGGTCAGCTTGGCGGTAAGCTCGGTAGCGCTATCATTAAAACCATTACCTCCGATAGTATTCAACTAAGCGATATACAGCTGAATAACAATCCGCCAGCAAAGCTTAATCTTATAGTGGTGTTGGCATTGCCAAGGCCAAAGGTATTGCGGCGTTTAATCATGGATATGACAGCGCTTGGCGTTAACGATATCATTCTTATCAACAGCTACCGTACGCAAAAAAGCTATTGGCAAAGTCCAATGCTAGCTCGCCTTGACGAGTTTGTGTTAGAAGGTCTGCAACAAGGCGTGGACACAATTGCGCCGCGTATTAGCCTGCAAAAACGCTTTAAACCCTTTGTTGAAGATAAGCTTGCAAACTTAATGACCAATCGTGCTATCGTTGCTCATCCTTATAGCCCGCTGTCATTTGCGCAATATAGGCAAAACCTAGAAAATACTGAACCAGCTCATAGGTCAGTTAATTCATTGTTGCCAAGTATGGTCTTTATCGGTGCTGAAGGTGGCTGGATTGATTATGAGATTGAGTTGCTTGCTGAGCAAGGATGTACGCCAGTTAATATCGGGCCACGCATCTTACGTACCGAAGCCGCAGTCAATGTCATTTTAGGGCAGTGGTTACTAGAAGGTCAGGATTAAGCTCAGGCAGATACATAAATCATTGATATCTTGTTAAAAATTAGACCAGTTTATCGGCACAGCAGGGCCAGATAAATGTATTGATAATTAATCTCATTTCTATTAGTATAATGTGTCTTAGACATTGAGGTCTTATTAATCCCGCTGTTTAATCATTTTCTAATGATTTTAATGTCGTCTTATCTCACTTATCCGTAGCACCATTATGGGGAATGCCATGTCATTAACTGCTATCAGTGCAAATCTATCTTCTAGTAAGCTTACTTTACCCATTGCTGTATTTGGCATGATGTTGGGTCTTGCGGGCTGTAGTAACTCATCGACGCCAGAAGAAAACGTAGATGCTGACACTACAACCACTGCTGAACAATCTGGCACTGAGCAAGAAGTGGCGAAAAATGATGACGCAACGGCCGCTGGTGGGCAAACGGTTACGATTTACTCATCACGTAATGAGCAGTTGATTAAACCGTTATTGGATAAATATACCGAAAAAACAGGCGTTAAAATTGAGCTGGTCACCGATAAAACTGGTCCATTGATGGCGCGTTTGCAAGCGGAAGGTAAAAACACGCCTGCGGATATGTTATTAACCGTTGACGCGGGTAACTTATGGCAAGCAGCGGAGCAGGGCTTATTGCAACCTGTGTCTTCTACTATCTTAGAAACCAATGTTCCTGCTAAATACCGTGATCCAAAAGGTCAGTGGACAGGTCTGTCTTTGCGCGCCCGTACGATTTTTTATGATCCAAGCAAAGTTAGCGCCGACCAACTATCTACTTATGCAGATTTGGCCGATCCAAAATGGAAAGGGAAACTTTGTCTGCGTTCATCAAAAGCTGTTTATAACCAATCATTGGTTGCAAGCATGATGGAAAATCTGGGCGAAGAAAAAACAGAAGAAATTATTCGTGGTTGGGTAGCTAACTTAGCAACGGACGTCTTTAGTGATGATACCAGCATGTTAGAGGCGATTGCCGCTGGTCAGTGTGAAGTGGGTATTGCTAACAGCTATTATTATGGTCGCCTGCTTGATGAAAAACCAAATTTCCCTGTAAAAATATTTTGGGCAAACCAAGGTACGACTGGTACTCATGTCAACATCTCTGGCGCTGGGGTTATCGCTAACTCAGACAATCCAGATGGCGCGCTTAAATTGATGGAGTGGTTATCTTCTGATGAGGCGCAAGGTCTTTATGCCAGTTCTGATAAAGAGTATCCTGTAAAAGTAGGTATCGATGAGTCAGAGCTACTCAGATCTTGGGGTCCGTTTAAACAAGACAGTATCAGCGTGCAGAAGTTTGGTGAGCTACAAACCCAAGCCATTCAAATGATGGATAAAGCGGGTTATAAATAACAGACTGTCAGTCGCTGAGCGGTTGGTTTTTAGCGATTAGATGTTTAGTCATCTAGCATCTAATCGCGTCATTATGCGTATGACACGGTAACAACTTATGATAACAACGCCAGAAGCGTCTGCTAAACAAGGCAATACTGTCAATGAAGCTAATAACGACAATAAAAGCTCGTCTATCAGTCAAGACCATGTCGTCCGCAAACGTATTATCTCGAAATCAGTCTTAGGACTGATTTCGTTGTTTATGCTCGTACCGATTTTAATCGTACTATTATCATGGACGCAGCCGGTCGCTGATATTTGGACGCACATGCGTCAATATGTGTTGCCGCAAGTGTTAAAAAACACCGTCATTTTATTGCTGATGGTGACGGTGATTTCCGGCATTATCGGGACCGCACTTGCGTGGGTCACCAGTATGTACCGCTTCCCGGGACAGCGGTTTTTTGCCTGGGCGCTGATGTTGCCATTAGCGATGCCCGCTTATGTTTTAGCATTTGTCACTGTCGGTATCGTTGACTTTAGTGGACCACTGCAAACGGCGTTAAGGGAGTTTGGTTTTACCACCGCTATTCCCTCGGTACGTAATGTTTGGGGCGCAGGTTTGGTATTGTCGTTGGCATTTTATCCTTATGTCTATTTGCTGGCACGCCAAGCGTTTTTATCACAAGGCAGGCGCGCGATTGAAGCGGGGCAGATGCTTGGCTTAAGTCGTAGTAAGGTATTTTTTCGGCTGGCATTACCACAGGCGCTGCCTTGGGTTATTGGTGGTTTGCTGCTTGCTAGCATGGAAACGCTAGCAGATTTTGGCGCAGTATCGGTCTTTAATGTCGATACTTTTACCACGGCGATTTATAAAGCATGGTTTGGATTTTTTAGTCTAACCACTGCCGCGCAGTTGGCCGCGTTATTAATCGGAGTGGTCTTTATCGTCGTCTTGTTTGAGCAATATTGGCAGGCCAAGCGCGGTAATACGGTGTCGCAGGGTAGTAGTCAGCGCTTTGAAGCCAGTAAACCTGCGCAGTGGGGCATGGCGCTACTTTGTATACTGGTGTTTTTGATAGCGTTTTTGATTCCATTTTTGCAGCTGCTTTATTGGACCGCTTTAAATTTTCAGCAAGACTTTGATGCGCGTTATATTGATTTTGTCACCAATAGCCTTATGATTGCCAGTATGACCACCATATTTATCGCATTTTTGGCAATTATTATTGCGTGGGTCAAGCGTCAATATCCGGATAAATCGACCAAACTCATGACTACCTTAGCCAATTTGGGCTATGTGGTGCCGGGTACGGTATTGGCGGTTGGGATATTTATTCCGATAGCGTGGCTTGATAATCAGCTCATTGCTTTTGGTATTACTTCAGCACAGTTTTTATCCGGTAGTGTGATTGTGATGCTGCTGGCCTTATCGACGCGTTTTATGACGGTGAGCTTTCAGCCGGTCGACCGTCAGTTACAGCGCTTGACTGTCAATCAAGAAGCGGCAGCTAAATTACTCAGTGATAGCCCGTATCAGCGTTGGCGGCAAGTGATGCTACCCGTACTTAGCCCTGGGGTATTGACTGGGTTATTAATGGGTTTTGTCGAAGTGATGAAAGAGATGCCGATTACCTTGATGACGCGGCGACAAGGCTGGGATACGCTGGCAGTAAGGGTGTTTGAGATGACCAGCGAAGGCATGTGGGGACGCGCTGCCTTGCCAAGTTTGTTGATTGTACTGGTTGGTCTTATTCCTGTTTGGATATTGCTGCGTCAAAGTGATAAACAAAGTTAAGCGCATTTATCATTAAGCAACAATAATCCAAGCGCTATAATCAAAAAGCCTTAATCAACTAGCCCTAGTTAAATAGTAGTTAAACAGTCTCTTTGAAAAAGAATCATATTAAAAAAGCCATATTAAAAACCGTGTCAATAAAAGGTTTTATTCACTAACAGCTTACTGGTACCGTCTATGTATACTGACTTGATGAACGATTCAACCAATCCAGCAGCGTCTAAATCCGTCAAGGTGGGCGGCAAGCCAAGACCGGAGCATGTGAAAAAACCACCGACAACGTTATTAACCAAAGCTCAAGTAGCAAAGCTGCAAGCGGATAAAGGCTTGCCTAAAAATACAGCAAAACAAAATATATTAAAACAAGGCATATCAAAACAAGGTACTTTAAACCAAAGCACTTTAAACCAAAGCACTTTAAATCAAAGCGTTATAAATCAGTCTGTCTCAAATCAAGAAACGGCAGAACAGAGCCAATCGCAAGATAACCAAGCTATTAAAGCATCGACTAACAACACCGGTGCTGATGACGCTTACTTTAGCGTGCAGGACTTAATCGTTGGCTATGACGATACGATTATCGTGAATGGCTTATCGTTAGATTTACAGCAAGGTGAAATAGGCTGTTTTTTGGGTTATAGCGGCTGCGGTAAAACCACGGCGTTAAGGGCGATTGCTGGGTTGGAGCAGAGTCGTGGCGGTAAAATTTGCTTAAGCAATCAGCGTCTCACCGAGCAGACAGCGCGCACCAAATTTGCGGTCGCGCCAGCCAAGCGCGGTATGGGCATGGTGTTTCAAGATTATGCGTTATTTGGACACTTAAGCGTGGCAAAAAACATCGCTTTTGGTCTTAATAAATGGTCGGCGGCCGATAAAAAAGCGCGTATTAAAGAAATGCTAGCACTTGTCGAATTGACGGAACATGCCGATAAACGTCCTAGTGAGCTATCGGGCGGCCAGCAGCAGCGGGTGGCATTGGCGCGCGCATTGGCACCAAAGCCTAAACTCTTGCTACTTGATGAGCCGTTTTCTAACTTGGATGTGGTGCTACGTGAATCACTGGCGATGAGCGTGCGTGATATCCTTAAACGTACCAATACCACCGCTATTTTGGTCACCCATGATCAAAACGAAGCCTTTGCTTTAGCGGATAAAGTCGGGGTCATGGATAAAGGTAAATTGGTCCAGTGGGCGACGCCAAGTGAGCTATATCATGAGCCGGTCAGTCCGTTTGTCGCTGAGTTTGTCGGCGAGGGGGCAATGATAGATGGCATCATCAAAGAAGGTCATGTCGAAACCGCGCTTGGTGATATTTATCGGCGTATGGAAGTCTATGATGAGTTGGGGCAGCCGCTGTACTGCGAATATGACTATCCGAACGGCACACCGATTAAAGTATTGGTGCGTCCTGATGATATCGTCCATGACGATGAAAGTACGCAGACGGCCTTGGTCGTCGGACGCGTCTTTCGCGGCGCAAACTATCTATATCGCTTACAGCTTGCTGACGGTCAAACCGTATTGTCCCTCGTTGCCAGTCATCATAACCATGAGATTGGCTCGCAAATTGGTATCTTGCCTATCCTCGAGCATGTGGTGGTGTTTGATGAAAAAGACATCAATGCCACCACCTGGTCAGAGTATGATAGATCCGAGCGCGTGGAAGACGTTAAATAACCAGCAAGCCTAGGCCTGGCGAGTCGCCATTATATGCAGATAGCGCCCAAGCCATTTATACGGCTCGAGTTGTGAGTAGCGCAGCTCCATGCGTATAACGGCATTAGGGTCGTTATGACCGCCGCGCTTTAGCGGCGCATAATCATGAAATACCCGTAAACCGCTGGCAGCTATCGTTTTATACGCATGCGCCTTTAACCAAGTCTCTACTTCTTCTTTGGCGACCGGATGATTTGGCGTGAGGCTTTTTTTATTGTCCGCTTTATAATCCGCGTTATCTAACAAGTTAAAATTACCCATGATAAGATTGCGATAATCAAAACTTGCCGGATTATAAAAGCACAGCGATAGCGCGCCATTTGCGCTCAAGTGCTTATCAAAAAAATTCATCACCGCAGCAGGCTCTGCCAACCATTCAAGCAGCGCATGACACATAATCAAATCAAACTTTTCTGTGTTACTCGCGAGCTTTTCTTCAAGCGCTTGATATGGACAAATATACCACCTAATATCTAAATCCTTTTCGACGCTTTCAGCGTTTGCTTGCGCTTTCTCCAGCATATTGGCTGAAATATCATTGATAACCAGCGTATGTCCTTGAGTAGCAAGCTCAATGGCAATTTGTGCAAGTCCTGCGCCGACATCTAGAATACGTAACGGTCGCCCAAGTGTTTGGCTCATCTGCGCACAATAGGCAAAAATATCACGGCGCAATACGGCTAGACGAATGTCGCCCTTTAAGCCGCCATAAACCTTTTTTTCAAAGTGATCGGCAATCGCGTCAAAGCTGCGGTCTGTGCGCATATCAGATTGTGCAATGGGCGCTGTGATGGCTTGTTTGCTTGGCTGGCTAGTTGCATGATGAATGGATGAATTGCTTGCTTGGCTCTCTTTTTGTGTCATTACGGACTCTATCTTATCTAAAGTATTTGAAATGGTTTTTATAACTTTTTTATTGGATTTTAATAGGGTTTTAGCGTATAAATAGTAGGGTTGCAGCCATAATTTTTATTAAATTATTTTAATTAAACTACATTTATCCACTGCCTAGGATTTTAGGCAATTTTTTGCATTATCACTGCTAAGGATAGCAATCATGGTCTTACCCAATACCTCTATTATAAACAAACCCGCCATGACGCGTGGTCTATTATCGCTAGCGATTGCCAGTAGCTTATTACTTGTTGGTTGTAATGACGATGATAATGATCATTACGTTTCAGCGCCGTCTGTTAGCGCCAAATTTATAAAAACCTTTACAGCAAACGATATCAATAGTAGTTTTGGTCTGGGAAGTACAGCAACGCCTGTAGCTAAGTGCGGTGTTACCATAGAAAAAGTCAGCTATGATACCAAAGGCGCTGCCGATGAAGATACCAATGCTACAGCCGCTTTGATGCTACCGACTGGCGACGCAGCCGAATGTAAAGGTGATCGTCCTGTCTTATTATACGCGCATGGCACGACAACGGATAAAGGCTATGACTTTGCCCAAGTCGGCAATGCTAAAAATCCAGCAGTAGGAGAAGCAAACTTAATCGCCGCAAACTTTGCCGCCCAAGGTTATATCGTCGTCGCACCTAACTATGCAGGCTACGATGAATCAAAACTTGATTACCATCCTTATTTGGTTGCCCAGCAGCAGTCGACCGACATGGTCGATGCCCTAGACAGCGCGCGCAGCATTATCGAACGCAAAAAACGCGCCAATGATGCCAATTACAGCAAAATTGATGACTCAGGTAAGCTGTTTATCGCCGGTTACTCGCAAGGTGGTTATGTCACTATGGCCACCGCACGCGCTTTACAAGATAAAAATGAACCCGTAACCGCTATTGCGCCGTCATCAGGGCCTTATGCGCTAGCGGCATTTGGTGATGAAATATTTAGTGGTAATGTCAATATTGGCGCATCGCGCTTTGCCCCGCTACTAGGTATCGGTTTACAGGCAAAATACGGCAATATCTATAGCAAAAAATCAGATATATTCTTGGATAAATATGCTGACGCGCAGTTGCCTAGTAATACCCCATTTGGCGAGTTGGTTAAAGCAGGTAAGCTGCCTAACAATGCTTTATTCCAAAAGAATCCTAGCGATCCAAGGCTGGCAGGTCTATCACCAGGTAAGCTGTTTTCTATCTTGGGTGGCTACGATGATACCGATTATCTGATTAAAACGGATTTCCGAGCGGCTTATGTGGCAGATACGCAAAAAAATCCTGATGGTTTAACATTAGCTAATAGTAATAATTTACCGGCTGCTAATCCGCAAAATAATCTGCGTAAGGCGCTTAAGGATAATGACTTACGTGGTTACGTGCCTACAATGCCAACGTTTATTTGTGGCGGCAACCAAGACCCAACGGTTTATTTCGATACCAATACCGGCTCGATGGTAAAACTCATACAGACCGAAGTGGCTAAAAATCCTGCTAAGAAACTTAATATTACGGTTTTGGATGTGGATAAAGACAATGAAGCAGATCGCCCAGATTATCAAACGTTGACTATCATTGGGCAAGCGTCAATGAACCCTTGGAAAGTCAACGATGTAGTCAAAAAAGTACAAACCAACTTTAGTAATAGTGTGAAAAAAGTCAAAGACGATGCAGATCCCAACGGAGGCGTCGCGGCGCTATTGGCATTCTATACCAACTATCACGGTGATTTGGTCAGTCCAGCCTGTACTGAGGCTACGCGTGAGTTCTTTAATCAAGAGTTCAAACCTGTTTAAACTGCTTTGTAATTAAATGTCCTAATAGCTGTAGCCTTACTCACGAAAAACTGTATCCTTTGGGTGCAGTTTTTTTATGAAATAGCCTTTAAAAACAGCAAAGACAATGCCCAATTATTAAAGTCGTTTTTATCCTTATCACTAAAGATAAAAACGAGCGCTAATCAGCTGTTTTGCTTGATTTTAATAGCATCTACAATCCCCTAAATAGACAAAAATGTGTTAAAATAGCTTCTTTAATTAAACGTTATTTTTAACAAAAACCGTATCGCCATTTTCCTATTATTTAGCCTGTTTGATAACGCTTTTATAGTCTGTACATCATGGATATTGACGCTTTTTAGCGCCTTTATTTTTGTACAACTATCAGCGTTTTTAACCGAGCCAAATACTAGAAAAAAATGTGAATAAAGGAGTGTATATGAGCGACTCGATCAGTCCTATTGCCATCGTGGATGAATTAAAGCAGTCCTATCTGGATTATGCGATGAGCGTGATCGTCTCGCGCGCGCTGCCTGATGTGCGTGATGGGTTTAAGCCAGTGCACCGCCGTGTGATGTATGCGATGCATGTGTTGTCCAATGATTATAACAAACCTTATAAGAAATCAGCACGTGTGGTCGGTGATGTCATCGGTAAATATCACCCGCATGGTGATCGTGCTGTCTATGATGCGATTGTACGAATGGCGCAGGACTTTAGCTTGCGTTATCCGATGGTTGATGGTCAAGGAAACTTTGGCTCGATTGATGATGATCCACCGGCGGCAATGCGTTATACCGAAGTGCGTATGACCAAGCTGACCCATCAAATGCTAGCGGATTTGGATAAAGATACGGTCGACTGGGAAGACAACTACGATGGCTCTGAGCGCATGCCAAGCGTCTTGCCAGCGCGTATTCCAAACTTATTGGTCAATGGCGCAACCGGTATTGCGGTTGGTATGGCGACCAATATGGCACCGCACAACCTGACAGAGGTGATTAATGCCTGTTTAGCGTATGCCGAAAACCCGCAAATATCTGCCGAAGAGTTGATGTCGCATATATCAGGTCCTGACTTTCCTACTGGCGGTGTTATTTATGGTCGAGCGGGTATTTTAGACGCTTATCGCACGGGTAAAGGCCGCTTGCATGTACGCGGTCGCTATATCATTGAGCCAATGAGCGATACGGGCGTCAACCGTGACCGTGAGCGCATTGTCTTTACTGAAGTGCCTTATCAAACCAATAAAGCCAAATTGATTGAGCGTATTGCTGAGCTGGTACGCGACAAAAAAATCGAAGGTATTACTGAAATTCGTGA
The DNA here is from genome assembly GCF_002439405.1 of Psychrobacter sp. UBA6291. Lineage (NCBI taxonomy): Bacteria > Pseudomonadati > Pseudomonadota > Gammaproteobacteria > Moraxellales > Moraxellaceae > Psychrobacter > Psychrobacter sp. UBA6291. Next base: position 104,153 of record NZ_DJUD01000014.1, read on the forward strand.
CGAGTCTGATAAAGACGGTATGCGTATCGCTATCGATTTGCGACGCGGTGAAACGGCAGAAGTGATCGTTAATAACTTGTTCTTGCAAACGCCGCTCGAATCTAGCTTTAGTATCAATATGGTGGCGCTCGATAACGGTCAGCCAAAACTATTGACTTTGCGTCAGTTAATCGCCGCCTTTGTCCGTCATCGTCAAGAAGTGGTGACGCGTCGTACTATTTTTGAGCTTAATAAAGCCCGCGTTCGTGGTCATCTGCTTGAAGGCTTAACCGTTGCCCTAGCCAATATTGACGAGATTATTGCGACGATTAAAGCCTCTGCAAACCGCGGCCTTGCTCGTGAAAATTTACTCAATAATACGTGGGGTTCAGGCAGCGTCGTTGCGATGCTAACCGCGGCAGGTAGTCAGTCGGTACGTCCAGACTTCATCGAAGGCGAAGACCCAAAAGCGCCGTTTGGTTTGATTGACAATCAAGAAAGCTATCGCTTATCACTTGAGCAGGTCAATGCCATTTTAGACATGCAGCTGCATCGCCTGACGGGTCTTGAACAAGACAAATTGACCGAAGAATACCAAGATTTATTACGTGAAATTGCTCATTTAGAGTCAATTCTTGGTGATTTTGATAAATTAATGACCATTATCTCTGATGAGATGATTGAGATTCGTGAAAACTTCGGTGATGAGCGTCGTACCGATATCATTGATTCCCGTATGGATTTTAACCGTGAAGATCTGATCCCAGAGCAAACCGTTGTGATGACAGTGTCGCGTACGGGCTATGCAAAAACGCAGCCAATTGACGATTATGTGGCACAAAAACGTGGTGGCAAAGGCAAATCTGCAACCGCGATGAAAGAAGACGATGTGATTGATCATTTGGTCGTGACCTCAACGCACGCAACGGTATTGTGTTTCACCGACACAGGCCGAGTGTTCAGCTTACGTGGTTTTGAAGTGCCGATTGCCAGCCGCGGTTCGCGTGGTCGTCCGCTAGTGAATTTGATTGGTTTAAATGCTGATGAAACGGTCACCACGATATTGCCAATACCGCAAAATACCGCGGATGTGAGCGGGCATTTTGTCTTCTTTGCCACGGCAAATGGTACGGTTAAGCGTGTTGAGCTTGAGCAGTTTGCCAATATTCGCTCGAACGGTTTGATTGCTGTTGGCCTAGAAGATGATGATAAATTGGTTAGCGCCCGTATTACCAATGGCAGTCAAGAAGTGATGCTATTTGCTTCGAGCGGTAAAGCCATTCGTTTTGATGAAAACGATGCGCGTGTGATGGGTCGTACTGCTAAAGGTGTGCGCGGTATGCGTCTGGCCGCCGATGAATTTATCAAATCGCTGGTGGTTATCGAAGATGATGTGCGCGAAATCCTTATCGCTTGTGAAAACGGCTTTGGTAAACGTACCTTTGTCGAAGAGTTTAATACGCAAAATCGCGGCGGTGGCGGTGTCATTGCTATCAAAACCAGCGCCCGTAATGGCGCCTTGGTTCGGGCGACCAAGGTTGAGCCTGAAGACGATATTATCTTAATCTCTGATAAAGGCACTTTAGTTCGTACGCCGGTAGAACAAGTTGCAAGCTCGGGTCGTAATACCCAAGGCGTTACCTTGATTCGTCTGTCAAAAGATGAAAAACTGGTGGCCATGGCGCGCGTTGAGAACGAAGAGGGCGACGACGAGTTGGTCGAGGCGATGAAAGAAGATGGTACCTTTGGCGTAGAGGGTCAAGAACAAATCGATATTGATACCGAAACTGGCAACAGCGCGACGACCGATATCAATGATGTTATCGATATTGCCAATGACTATACGTTAGATGACGAAACGTCGACTGATACCGCAAATGAAAACACCGACGATGACGAGTAATCATATCAGTTGTTAGCTTTTTAGTTTAGTGAGTAATACTGCTCTAGAATAAGCCTCTGACGTCATCGTTGGAGGCTTTTTTCTGAGCGCTGTTTATCCTTATAGCGTGTTTTTTAACCTTTAACTTTGCATGCTTAGCTTCTATACACTTATGATAAATAATATCTATTAAGCGCTATTTTTTAAGGCCGTTGTTATGCTTACGACCAATCAAACTTTTCAGGGAACGTTAGCCGCAATATCATCGAGTTTTTTATTCTCGATGATGTTTTTGTTTGGGTTATTTATGCTGCCATTGTCAGGGACGCAGGTAGCATCATGGCGCATATTGATGATGCTGTTGAGTTTGCTTATATTGGTCAGCTTTACTAAGCAGTGGCAACATGTCTTTGATTATTTAAAAACCTTAAAAACGCCAAAAGAATGGCTGATATTTATCTTACCAACGCCAATTTTGGGTGGGCAAATTTGGCTATTTATGTGGGCGCCGGTCAATGGCTTTGGTCTTGACGTCACTTTGGGCTATTTTTTATTGCCGCTGGTGATGATCATATTGGGGCGCTTTTTTTACCATGAGCATATGAGCGCGCTACAGTGGCTAGCGGCCCTGTTGGCCGCTTTAGGTATCGGTCATGATATTTGGCAATATGGCACCATCTCTTGGGTTACCTTGTTTGTCTGTTTAGGTTATCCCCCTTATTATCTGCTGCGGCGTAAGCTTGCCGTACCGCCGATTACTGGTTTGTTGTCAGATTTAACTTTGCTGACGCCAGTGGTACTTATTATGCTGTATAGCAGTGGCGGCTTTAGCGTGGCGGCACAAAATATGAAGTTTTGGTATTTATTGCCGCTGCTTGGCGCGTTTAGTGCGCTTGCGATGTCCCTGACCATGATTGCAAGTAGTAAATTACCTGTCTCGTTATTTGGTGCGCTAAGCTATATAGAGCCGATGCTATTGTTTGTGTTATCCATTACCGTGTTAAGCCAAAGCATTGAGGAAGGCGGCTCGTTATTTATGTACGGTATGATTACGCTGGCGTTATTTATTATGATTACTGATAGTGTCATGGGTTATCTTCGCCGCCGCCGCGACAACCATTTGCACGGCTACCGCGAGCCACAAGTGGGCGGTTTTCCGCCGCGTCGCCGCTTGATAAACTACCGTATCGACGGGGTGTTAGCCGCACATCGTTTTCGTAAGATGCGTCGTTATCAAAGGAAGCTCGATAGCATACAGCGTAAAATCGAGCAGCTTGATAGCAAATAAATCCTCACATGTATGTCAAATGAATAAACTGGATTTTAAAATGAACAGACGGGTTAAGCCATTGTATTGCGTATCTATGCCGACTTTGACATAATGCTGAGCATGAGATACACAAGCGTTTATCTTAATTTTATTTAGTGACAGGATAGATAAAAATTTCTATCAACAATAGAGCTGATAGACAAAAGGCCTCCGACGTTCGCGTCTGAGGCTTTTGTTTTTTTCAAAATTGCCAAGGACGTGCGCTTATTTTTAAAGGCAGTTGTTATGCTCCTCACCAATCAAACGTCGCAAGGCACCATCGTTGCAATCGCAGCAAATTTTTTATATGCAGGTTTGTTTTTATTTGGTCTGTTGATGCAGCCGTTATCAGGGACGCAAGTCGCTTCTTGGCGCGTACTGATGATGCTACTCAGTTTGGTGCTACTGGTCAGTGCGCTGAAACAATGGCAGCATATTTTTGATTATCTAAAAACCTTAAAGACGGCCAAAGAGTGGTTTTTATTTATCATTCCCACACCGATTTTGGGTGCGCAAATCTGGATATTTATGTGGGCGCCGGTCAATGATTTGGGATTGGAGGTGACATTAGGTTACTTTTTATACCCGATGATTATGATTGTCGTGGGGCGCTTTTTTTATAATGAAGACATGAGCTTGCTGCAATGGCTTGCGACTATTTGTGCGGCGCTCGGTATTGGCTACGATGTGTGGCAATATGGCGCTATTTCTTGGGCGACTTTATTTGTCTGTCTGGGTTATCCGCCTTATTATTTGTTGCGGCGTAAGCTTGCCGTACCGCCCATCACCGGACTTATCTCGGATTTGGTGTTATTAACGCCGGTGGTGTTGGTGGTATTATACTTAAGCGGTGGTTTTGAGCTGGCGTTCGCGACCGATAAGTTTTGGTATCTATTGCCGCTACTCGGTATTATTAGTACAGCGGCGATGGCGCTGACCATGGTTGCCAGCCAAAAGCTACCCGTATCGCTATTTGGTACGTTGTGTTACCTTGAGCCGATATTTTTATTTATATTTTCCATTACTATTTTGCACCAAAGTATCAATGACGGCGGCTCGCTGTTTATGTATGGCATGATTGTCATCGCGCTGCTGATTATGATTGCTGATAGTGCGCTTGGTTATTTGACACGTAAGCGTCACGACCGCCTGCAAGCGTACAATGAGCCACAAGTCGGCAGTTTCCCGCCGCGCCGCCGCCTAAAAAATCGCCGCATCAAAGGGGTTTTGATTGCCCATCGGTTTCGTAAAATCAGAAAGTACCAGCAAAAAATAGATAAGATGACGCGCAAAATCGAAGAGCTACATGCTAAGTAAGCTTTGCTATAAAGGCTCTCAATTAGACTCAGCAAGCATTGTTTTTCATTATATTTTTCCTTATTGCTCTACATAGTTTCTGTATTAAAGGGCGATTAATTGCGCTATTATCGACAATAAGGTCGCCTTGCTCAATGATGCTTGACGAGTTACAAAAATGAAGTCTGAAGGCAGGCGTAGCCTATTAATATAGGTCTTATTTAAAATTATCGCTTATTCAAATTATAACTAGGATGGTTTATGTTACATCTTCATCATTTAGCAAATTCACGCTCGTTTCGTATTTTATGGCTATTAGAAGAGCTTGGACTCGATTATAAATTAACCTGTTATGAGCGCAACAAGGCTTACCGCGCCCCAGACAGTTTAAAACAAGTACATCCGCTCGGTCATGCGCCCATATTAGAGGTAAACGACCGTGCGCTCGTCGAGTCGGGATTTATCATTGAGTACTTGCTTAAGCATTATGATAAAGAACATCAATTTAAGCCTGCTGATGACAATGAAGCGGCATGGGATGCTTATACGTTTTGGCTACATTTTGCAGAAGCATCACTCATGCCGCCATTGGTCATGCGTCTGGTCTTTACCAAAGTGGTTGAGCAATCGCCGATGCTGATCAAACCTGTGAGCAAAAGTATTCGCAATCAGGTCGAGAAAAGCATGATTAGCAAAAGTTTGGATACAATGCTCGCCATGATGGAGCAACATCTGCAAGATAATCATTGGTTTGCAGGCGCAGAGTTCAGTGCCGCGGATATTCAGATGCATCTTGCGGTCGTCGGTGCCAATGCGGGAGCAGGTTTAGATAGCAGTAAATATGCCAATATCTTAAACTGGCTAAAACGCTGTGAAGAGCGCGACGCCTTTAAACGTGCAGAAGAAAAAGGCGGGCGTTTAAAATTTTAGATGCAGCACACTTCATCATTAATAAATGACTGAATTTATATTAAAATAAAGGTTTTGTTTATTTACAGACAAAACCTTTTTTAGGATAAAAAATGACAGACTTAAATAAAACAAACAACCGGCATAGCAATGCTGATACAAGCTTAACTACGGAACCAACTATAAATGCTGCTGAAGAAAATAAAAATAGCCAGCAAGTCTCTATCAAAGCGTGGTCACAAAAGCTGCTGGTAGTACTCCTATGTCTTGCAAGCTTTTATGGTGGTTGGAAATCCTATGAATCCAATATGGTAAATGAATGTACGGCTAATGGCGGTAAAATGATTGAGGGTCAAAGAACCATGCTATGCCAGTCTTTATAAAGTCGTCTTTATAAAAACATCACTATAAAAACGTCGCTATAAAAAGTATTTAGATAAAGAGTTTGCCTATGTTAAAGCTTACCTTTTTGGGCACCTCAGCGGGCGTGCCAACCAAGCAGCGTAATGTCACCGCATTAGCTGTTGAGTCTCTTAATCCCTATGCCTCAAACATCCAAAACACGACTCAATCTAAAAAATCACGGCCTTGGGTGTTGGTTGACTGCGGCGAAGGCACACAGCAGCAGCTCTTACATACTAAGTTATCTCTACATCAGCTCCAAGCCATTTGCATCACTCATGTGCATGGCGATCATTGTTATGGTCTGCCGGGGTTGCTTGCGAGTGCGGCAATGTCAGGGCGCCGTGAGCCGTTAATCATCGTTGCGCCAAAAGCAATCGCCACGTTGCTTGAAGCGGTAACTTTGACGACAGAGCTATATTTTCCATTTGTTATCAACTTTATGGCGATAGAAGATTTGCTTTCTGAATCAGACGATAAAAACAAAATTCAAGTAACGATTACACTAGACAATCAGCAGCAGCTGACGATAGGTATTTATCCTTTATCGCATCGCGTGGCCTCTTATGGCTTTGCTATCAATCAAACCATCAGCCGCCGTACGCTGAATACCGATAAATTGACAGCCGATGGTATTCCAGCAAGCGCGCTGTGGGGCAAGTTGCAGCAAGGCAAAGATGTCGCAGCCGAAGACGGACGCACACTTTATTCAGCCGATTACGTCGATAATAATAGTCAGCGCACAAAAGTTGTGGTGGCGGGCGATAACGATACGCCAGAGTGCCTAAGTGCTGCGGTAGTCGATGCCGATTTGTTGGTACACGAAGCCACATATACTCATGATGTGTTACATAAGATTCAGGCAAAAAACCCAGACTTTGATCCGATGCACAGTAGCGCGCAATTGGTCGGTCAATTTGCCCAAGAAAACAGCGTTAAAAATTTAATTTTGACCCATTTTAGCGCCCGTTATCAAAGCTTTGATAATCCTCACAGTGATACGCCCAATATGGCGCATATCCGCTTGGATGCCCAAAGTGCTTATCAAGGCAATCTATGGTTAGCCGCTGACTTTGATCAATATATGGTGAATGGCACAGCGGACTTAGTAAGCGCAGAAGAAGGGAGCCGCGTACAGTATCTAGGCTCTGCACGCGACCATAAAGAATAACATAACAACAAATTTTGGTGGTGTTCTAAAAA
>NZ_DJUD01000013.1:0-45079 GCF_002439405.1 Psychrobacter sp. UBA6291
ATACTTTTTGATACACCACCATTTTTCTTAATATTGTTTTTCGCATTTCAGGCTTGCAGTGTTTTTAAAATACCTTAAAAGCGCATAATTGCCCAAAATTCTCGCAGCAATTAATGGCTATTAAACCCCATATTAGCGCTTCATTGCCGCTGCAAGGCTTCACTATAATGTACCATATTTTGAGGTTTATACCACGATAACTATAAGGCTTTAATCATGCCGTTTTATACAAGTGTACACCGAATGCCATCAACCGCTGCCAGAAATAATAGGATAAAAGCACTTTTTATAAAATTGTAAGTAAGTTTGTCTGTGGTTCTCTATCTGTAGCTATTGATAGCGTTTATAAAATCCCATTTTGCCTATCGTTAGTCGTTAATTCTTATAAATTTATGCGCCAATCAGCAGCAGGGGGCGCACAACTTTATCGAATAATGCTATGATTAAAAAATTGTCCTATTTCTATATTGCAGCCTTATTTTCGCTGATAGTGATTGTTATCGCCTGCAAACCATTGCAAGATGAAAGGTTAGCCATTCTATGTTTACTATACGCCGTACCTCAAATTTTAACAGCGCTAATTTAAGCGTTGATGTCAAACCTGCTATATATCAGTTAACCATAGCGACGCTGGTAATTGGGGCAACTGCGTTGGCAGGTTGCGGGCAAAAAGGCGATTTGTACTTAACAGAATCGAGTAGCCAAACGGTAAAAGATAATACGGCTGTGCTTGAGAGCACCAGTCATCCGCAAGATGCCGCCTTTACTAAGCTTAATGACAATGCAAATCACGCGCAAAACGCTGAAGATTTTCAGTTGCCTGCGCCGAGTACGGATCCTAACGATTATTAATGCTTGTCTATTAGTATTGGTTTATTAAAAGCCAAATATTCAAACGATTCTTAGCCTATTCAAGCTGCTAAACCCATTAATCCGTTAATCCCTTAATACATTGATTATATTAGAGACAACTTTATGAGTCAGTCAGTCACGACCAAAACTGAGCAAGGATTGTATGTGCATCCTGAAGCCTTAACCGACCATTTGCCTGCGCTCGATTATCGCGATGGCGCGTTATATATGGAGCAGGTAAGTATTGATGAGGTGGTTAAACACTATGGTACGCCATGTTATGTTTATTCAAAACAAGCGATTTTAGACGTTTATCAGGCTTATACGACGAGTTTTGCCAGCCTAAAGCATCAGATTTGTTATGCGGTGAAAGCAAACTCTAACCTTGCCGTACTTGGCATCTTGGCGCAAGCAGGGGCAGGATTTGATATTGTCTCACGCGGTGAGTTGATGCGGGTGTTGGCAGCGGGCGGGAAAGCTGAGCGCGTGGTATTTTCAGGCGTTGGCAAAACCTATAGCGAAATCGAATATGCCCTTAACCAAGGTATTGGCTGCTTTAACGTTGAATCAATTAGTGAATTGGCGCTGATTAACGAAGTGGCAAAAGCGCTTGATAAAACAGCGCCGATTTCATTGCGGGTCAATCCAGACGTCGATGCCAAGACCCATCCGTATATCTCAACCGGTTTAAAAGACAATAAATTTGGCATCAGTCACGAAAATGCCGTTGCGGTTTATGAACAAGCGGCGCAATTAGCGCATATTGATATTGTCGGTATCGACTGCCATATCGGTTCGCAACTGACCGAGGTCGCGCCATTTGTCGCGGCACTTGATAAAGTGATTGAGCTGATACATAGTTTGCGAGCTAAAGGCATTGAGCTGCGTCATATCGATTTGGGCGGCGGGCTTGGCGTGCGTTATATCGATGAAACGCCAGTGTCTATCGAGGAGTTTGCGCAAGCGTTACTACCCAAACTAAGTGAGCTTGATTTAACGGTATTCTTCGAGCCGGGTCGTAGTATCGTGGCCAACGCCGGTGTATTATTAACCAAGGTTGATGTACTTAAACCAACCGAGCACAAGAACTTTGCTATTGTCGATGCGGCAATGAATGATTTGATACGTCCTGCTTTATACCAAGCAGAAATGGCAGTGATTCCTGCGACATTGCCCAAAGACGGTTTAGATACCGATGGTACACAGCCGTGGGATATCGTTGGGGCGATTTGTGAAACTGGTGACTTTTTAGCAAAAGACCGCTTATTGTCATTAGCAACAGGTGATATTTTAGCTATCACTGGCGCTGGTGCGTACGGCTTTACCATGAGTAGCAATTATAATTCGCGCGGTCGTGCTAGCGAAGTGATGGTAGCCGATGATAAGCATCAACTGATTCGCAAACGCGAAACGCTTGAATCTTTATATGCTGAAGAAGTGTTGTGGCAGGATAAATAGTTTTTTAGCCAGTTTAGTGCTTACGAGTTTTTTTAGTTAAAAATGACCCATTGTGATAACGACAATGGGTTTTTTATTGCCTGCTTTAATGAAGGTTTGGATAAGAAATATTTGTTCGGTGATAGAGCTTTAACTTAGCGTTTGATAGCGGTGATAATTATGATTGTATCTGACAGCGTGCTAATATAAGGCATACATAAAAATAGGATAGGATAACAAGGATATGCTAATAGAATTTACAAAAATGCATGGGCTAGGCAATGATTTTATGGTCATCGATTTGGTGACCCAACGCTTAGAGTTGACCAAGGAATTGGTACAGCTGTTGGGTGATCGTCATTTAGGCATCGGCTTTGATCAATTGCTCGTCGTCGAGCCGCCGATGCGCCCCGATGTTGATTTTAGTTATCGCATTTTTAATACCGATGGCACAGAGGTTGAGCAATGCGGTAATGGCGCGCGCTGTTTTGCCCGTTTTGTGCAAGCGCGTAAACTGTCATTTAAGCAGCGCCTGCGCGTTGAAACGGCGAGCGGGATAATCTCCTTAACGACCGACCGTTATGGCTGGGTCGAGGTTGATATGGGTAAGCCCAAATTTGAGCCAAGTGAGATTCCCTTTACCCCAAGAGCGACGACCAAAATCCAAAATGCCTATCATCTAAACGTTAATGGTACGCCGGTGCAGCTTTATGTCGCCAATATGGGCAATCCGCATGCGGTCATCAGGGTTGATAATGTCCTAGAAGCTGATGTTGAGACCTTGGGTAAAGCCATCGAATCACATCCGGCCTTTCCAGAGCGCGTCAATGTCGGCTTCATGCAGGTCATGAATCAGCGTCATATCCGTCTGCGTGTTTATGAGCGCGGCGTTGGCGAAACCCAAGCTTGTGGTACGGGCGCTTGTGCAGCGGTGGCGGTTGGTATCCGTGAAGGCTGGCTTGATGAAGGCGAAGACATACGCGCGCAGCTTTATGGCGGCAGCATGATTATCAAATGGCAGCCGGGTTATTCTGTGATGATGACTGGGCCAACGGCGTTTGTCTATGAAGGGGTGTTTAGCCCAGATGGCTTAATGGCGCAAGCAGGCATTAAGCCTACTCCAGAAGGCTAATAGATAATGACGACAACGCCTAGCTCGAATATTCAGTCAAACATTACATCAAACACTAAATCAAACACATGGCTATCGGCAGAATTGGCAACAACCATCGAAGCAGATAGTACGCTACGTGAACTGCTAGCGCCAGTGCATCGTTGGCTAAATACGCTGTCGGTACGCAATCACTCCGAGCACACATTGGTGGCTTATTTTGCAGGTCTAAATCAATTGGCGCTGTTTTTACGCGGCAAACGTCTGACATGGACGCGTTGTGATAAGCGGCAGTTAGCCCAGCATATCAGCCAACGCCTAGATGAAGATAAGCTGGCACTGGCGAGCGTTCAGCAAGAGCTATCGGCTATCCGTCATTTTTATGGCTGGTTGATAGAAGAGGGTTTAGCGCGTATTAACCCGACTACGGGCTATCAGCTTAAGCGCAGCCCTAGACCGCTGCCGTCTATCGCCGATGTAGATTTATTGACGCAATTGCTTGACCAAGAGATCCCTGATACGCCAGAGCAGGCGCGCTTGTGGTTGCGTGATAAGGCAATGTTCGAACTGCTTTATAGTAGCGGTCTGCGTGTTGGCGAGTTGGTGGCGCTCGATATGGCCGATATAGACTTGGCTGATTTGCGCGTGCGCGTGACGGGTAAGGGCAACAAAACGCGCTTAGTACCTTTAGGCATCAAAGCCGCCGAGGCGATTAAACGTTATCTACCGCACCGCAATCTTTGGGTAGAGCAGATGGACAATGCGTTGTTTATCAGTGAAAAGTTAGGTACACGTTTATCCACGCGGGCGGTGCAGCAGCGACTCAAAGTTGCGGCTACGCGGGCTGGGATTGCGCAAAATATGTATCCACATTTATTGCGCCACTGCTTTGCATCGCATATGCTATCTGGCAGTGGCGATTTGCGCGCGGTACAAGAAATGCTCGGTCATAGCGACATTAGTACCACGCAGATTTATACTCATGTTGATTTTGCTAAATTGACCCAAGTTTATGATCGCGCTCATCCGCGTGCGTCGCATACGCAAAATGGTGTTGATGTTACTTAAGTTCTGGTTATTTCTTAAGCATTTAATCCTACATTTATGCCAAACGGTGACAGTCAAAGATTGGCATCTTTTGCCGTCCTTGCGCTTGTCCTGCTTTATCTAAGTTTGCTAATACCAAGGCATAATTTTTATTAGCAGAGTTTTTTAAGTCACTATCCTCATAGCTATTGATAATCGTGCCGTCATAAGCAGTAATCGTGCTATGTCCCCATGTTTGCCGACTATCGCCATTCTTATAAAGATGCTCACCACCTTGTGCGGCACCAATCACCATACACTGACTGTCTAATGCCCGCGCGCGTAGCAATAGCGACCAATGTGCCTGTCCCGTTAAATAAGTAAACGCCGATGGCGCACTTAACACCTCTGCGCCCGCCTGCCGTAATCGCTGCGCTAAGGCTGGAAAGCGTAAATCAAAACAGACCATCATACCGAGCTGATAAACGGCATCATTTGCTTCGAGTGGAACCACAACCGTTTGCGTGCCAGGCTCAAAAGTCGCCGCTTCATTATAGCTGCCTTTTTTATCGGCAACGGTTGCAGTGAATAAATGGATTTTGTCATAGCGTGCCACACGTGTACCATCGGGCGCAAACAACTGACTGACTTGGCGCAGTCTACCATTGGGCACGATGACGCCATCAGGGCGATAAGGGCAGGGCAGCGAGCCTGCTAATAGATAAATACCAAAAGCACGTGCATACTCGGCCATTGCGTCGGATAACTCATCAAAACGCTCGGCAGTGGCAAACTGTCGACCCATGCTACAGCAGTTTTCTGGTAAAACGATTAACTGCGCGCCTTGCTTACTTGCCTCGCTAATAGCAGCTTTTATATCGGCTAAATTGGCTTCGATGTCTTGCTGACTGCTCATTTGTACAGCAGCAACGGTCAGCGGTTCATTTTTAGTAATCTCATTCATAATATTATTCTCAATTTTTAAGCTTTATAGGGCTTTACTCTTAGTTATTTTTATTCTGTTATATTTAAAAGCTCGGCATCCCTGCAAAGCTTTTGCAGTTTTATAAGGTGAACAAAAGCTAAAAATGGCTTACCTGAACAGAATATAAATTATCATAGCAACATTGTAGCAAAAAATGCTATCGTCATGACCTGATAGGCTAAAGCGCTTATTAGTGATGATAAGCGTTAATAAGCGCAGGCTTTAACCAGCAAAACATATAGAATCTCACCACGATCGAAAGGTAAACAGTCACCCATGAGTATGTCGTTTGGATTGGCGACCACGCTAAATACCTCGCAAAAGCTAACCCCGCAAATGCAGCAAGCCATCAAATTGCTGCAGCTCTCTAGTCTTGAGCTTGCGCAGGAGGTACAGGCGAAGCTTGATAGCAATCCTTTGCTAGAGCGTGTGGAAGAGGATGAAGATGACTATGCTAATTGTGATAGTTACGACAGTCATAATGGCGAGCCGTTAACATTAGATAGTTGGAACCGAAATGCTAGCGTTGATTCGTTTGCTAAATCTACCCATTCTTCAGATGATGGTTTCGACTCTTCTGACAATAGCAGTGCTGCCAATATAAGTGATGAATACAGTGGCGATAGCTTAGATAAATTGCAGCAAGCCAGTTTTGATGATGAAGCAATCGACAACCATACCGTAGAGGGCGACGATTATAGCGGTTTTGGCAGCGGTAATTATGCCTCTGCCGCGATAGGTTCAGAGAGTCTTTCATCTCATTCGGCTAACGGCAACAATGAAGACTTTGATAGCTATCAGGGCAGTACCAGCGCTACCATTCAAGACCATGTACGCTGGCAGCTGAACTTTAAGCGCCTCTCCGAAACAGATACACTTATCGCCGAATATCTCATGGATTCTATGGATGAAATGGGCTTTATACGCCTTGATATCGATGAGTTGTTACAAAGCTTTGATACCATCGCCAGCTTTTATCAATGGGACGAGCGCGTCGAGTACGATGAGGTCATGGCGGTACTGCGCATTATCCAATCGTGCGATCCGCTTGGCGTTGGCGCACGCAATCTCAATGAGTGCTTAGCGCTGCAATTGTGTAAGCTTGATACGAATACAAAATATCTTAAAGAAGCCCAAGCGCTTCTCTCAGCCAGTGAGCATTTGGTCAGCAATAATATCAAAGCCTTGACTGAACTCACCGGCCTCGCGCCTGAACAGATTACCCCCGCGCTTAACCTGTTACGTACGTTAAATCCATCACCCGGCCTACTATTTCAAAGCAGTCAGCCCGATTATATGCAGCCGTCAGAAAGCTACGATATTCCTGATGTATTAGTCACGCCGATTCGCCGCCACAATAGCAATCACACCACTGATAACAAAAATGGAAACGACACGACTGCGCAAATAGACGGCTGGCAAGTGCGCCTCAATCCTGACACTTTACCTAAGTTGCGGGTCAATCAAGAATATGCCAATTTGGTCAAACGTGGCGATGACAGTCCTGACAATCAATATCTGCGCGAAAATCTCACCGATGCGCGCCTGTTTATTCGCAGTATCGAAGAGCGCAATCAAAACCTATTAAAAGTAGCAACCAGTATCGTGCGCTACCAGCAAGAGTTTTTGCAACATGGCGCCACTGCCATGCAGCCTTTGATTTTAAAAGCCATTGCCGAAGAAGTTGATTTGCACGAATCCACCGTTTCGCGCCTCACTACGAGCAAAACCATTTTGACGCCCCAAGGGTTGTTTTCCCTTAAGCATTTTTTCTCATCTCACGTCAGCAGTAGTGACGGAGACATCTCCTCAACCGCCATCAGCGCCATGATTAAACAGCTTATCGCAGATGAAGACCCGAAAAAGCCATTATCTGATAGCCGTATAAAAGATTTTTTATTCGCAGAAGGCATCGATATCGCCAGACGAACGGTAGCCAAATATCGTGAAGCAATGAATATCGGATCATCCACTCAGCGCAAACGAAAATATTAAATGTTGTCATTCAACGACTTATAAATGTCATACCACCAGAATTAAGCCAATTCAAACATAAATAAAAAATAAAATTTTTTGATTATATAGAAACATTTATGAAACATCATTTTTTATTACATTTACTTACAATTTGATGGCTTGCTACTCTTTGGTTTTCATGACAAATTAGAGTCATACCAACAACGAAAACCCAGTATTGGTTTGGCCGATTTAGTTAATTTAACAAATGATAAAAATGTATTTTAATTTTTTATTTTAATAAAGGAGTAGAAGAATAAAGCAGTTAGCGAATAGAAAATGACAAGCCAAACTTTATGATAAGAAAGGTACTGGATGAATTATTGGTAAGGCAGCATGACAAAAGCTATAAAGCTAACTCACTGCTGATTGTACGTAATAATATAAGCAATAATAAAAGGACGATAATATGAATGTTTCTATCAGTGGTCACCATATCAGTGTTACCGAAGCCATGGACAACGCCGTTCGCGAAAAGCTTGTAAAAGTAGAACGTCATTTCGATCAGATTCAAAGTATTCAGGTAAAATTATCGCTAGATAATAGCGGCTCAAGTGAAGGTGGGAAAAAGACCCATAAAGCCGAAGCGATTATGCGAGTTGCAGGTCAAGAAATGTTCGTCCAAGCCTGCGAAGACGATATGTATAAAGCCATTAATGAGATGGCAGACAAACTTGATAGACAAGTACGTAAATATAAAACCCGTCAGGATCGTAAGAAAACTCAAGGTCCAGGGCGCGATGAACGCTACGAAGAGCTGACAGTTGATGATGCAGCACCTGTCATGTAATGGGTTCGTCACTGCTCTAAGTAGTATTCACTACAGCAACCGATCTACATAGTAGCTGACTTTATTATTATGACTGTTTGATAAATATAGCCTATAAGATAATTATTATAATTGGCGTATTTACTAAGTAATCATATTGGAATGATAGCTCGTAAAGTTGCTTTATTTGTTAAGAGCACGACAAATAAAAAAGACCTCAACGTATCAACGTAAGAGGTCTTTTTTATTGCTTAATTTTTATCCATGAAAAAATTAGCGGGCCAATATTCGCTTAACCACCACCAACTGCTTGTACCACTTCTATATTCATACCTTCAACAATACGCATTTTATCAAGCTCACTTTTTGGAATAAGTTCACCATCGATTTCAACCGCATAGCGGCCTTTACTAAGTCCAAGCTCATTGACGACCATTTGGACGGTTTGATGCGTGGTCTGCAATTTTTTACCATTAACACTAATATTACTCATAATATGTGCTCCCTAAAAGCTAATAATCCTTTGTTACTCATCCATTGACCCATTTTGTTATTCAACTTAAGCAGTATGGCCTAAGCGAAATGTCGAGACCGCAAGCCATAGCCAACCGGCAATCATCAGCATACCGCCGATAGGGGTAATCGCTCCAAGCCAGCGCGGTGCCCCAAGCGTCATGGCATATAAACTGCCCGCAAAAATAAGTGCGCCGATTTGTAGCAGCCATGCTGTGGTTTGGGTCGTATAATTAAGGCGAATAAGAATACCAACGAGCAATAATCCAAGCCCGTGTACAAACCAATATAGAGTTGCCGTCTGCCACCATTCAAGCTGCTGGATACTGACCGAATTTTTAAGCCCATGAGCGCCAAACGCGCCCAAGGCGACGGCGATAGCCATATTAATAGCGGCGATACTTATCCAATTTAGCATGGTAAAACTCGTGTTATAAATAGGATTGTTATCATAGGTAAGTTTTAACTAACAAACTAAAGCTTATTGGATATCATCGGGCAAAATAACGCTATCGATGGTCATGGCTTCACGGATTTTATCCATGGCGTTTTTTTCGATTTGGCGTACGCGCTCTGCTGAGATAGAGTAAACCGCTGCTAGTTCATGTAAGGTTGATTTTTGCTCAGAAAGCCAGCGCTGCTCAACGATATCGCGTGAACGATCATCTAGCGTATCCATCGCTGCTAGTAGAGCCGATGAGTTGTTCTCTTCCCAGTCATCCTCTTCAACCATCTCTGCAGGGTCGATACCATCTTCTAAAAACAGCTGCGGCGCGTAGCGACCATCGTCATCATCGCTCGATTGCGCTTCAAACGACGCATCATACGAGGTCAAGCGTGACTCCATTTCTAGCACTTGTTTACGTGTTACATTTAAATCGTTGGCAATGGCATCGGCTTCTTCGAGCGTTAATTGGTTGTTGGTCTTTTTCAGGCTGCGTAAGTTAAAGAATAATTTACGGTGCGCTTTAGTAGTAGCAACTTTGACAATACGCCAGTTACGAATGACGAATTCGTGAATCTCAGCCTTAATCCAATGCACGGCAAAGGATACCAAACGCACGCCTTTATTAGGATCAAAGCGTTTAACCGCTTTCATCAAGCCCAAGTTGCCTTCTTGGATTAAATCGGCTTGCGGCAGACCATAGCCTGAGTAGCTACGGGCAATATGAATCACAAAGCGTAAATGCGACATAACCAGCAGACGCGCCGCTTCAACATCGCCCTCATCATAATAGCGGTGAGCAAGTTCTTGCTCTTGAGTCGGTGTCAAAATCGGAATTTGATGCACGGTATTAATATAAGCGCCCAAGTTTACGCCAGGCGCTGATAAATGTGTTGGCATAGCAGGCACTAAGTCACGAGTACGTGTATCGCCAAGTGCGCTCGCATCGTAAGGCGGACGCGCCGCAGCGGCTTTCAAGGCCGCATCGCGTGCTTCGTTTTTTTCAGGTGCTGCGCTGTCTTTTTTACGGGTATTTGCAGCGTTATTAGAAGTATTAGCCATATTCTTGACCTTGGTTAAATAGATAAGCAATGAGTCAGATAAAAATCTTATAGTTATAATTGTAAAGGATAGCGCCGCTTAGTTGCTATCAGTTTTGGTAATGATGAAGTGATATATTGTATCAACAGCAGTACTGGTTTTTGTTCCTAGCATTTTGTCGCTACTTGCCGCTGTTGCTTGATTGATAAGCAGTAATAAGGGGTTTGCTGTGCCTGTTTGCTGGCTCTGCTGACAAAAAGCGCTGATATCAGCTTGTGAGTTTGGGTCCGTGGCAACGACATATAGCGATTCACCAACCGCTACTTCTCGTAGCGCCACTTTGGTTTTTAATAGCGGCATAGGGCAGGCAAGACCGCGCCCATCGACCATATTTTTAATTATGATTGGCTGTTTTTGCTCTGCGCTATCCGTCGAGTTAAAATTTTCTACTAAGTTAAGAGTATCTGCTGGCAATAAATCGAGCAGCTGCGTTATCGATTGTTGCTGGGCGTCAGATACGGTTTCGACAAAACAAATAGGATATGAGTCTCGTACAATGACAGATTGGTTATCAGTAGACATAAAATAAACCTTTAAAATATCAATGTTTGAGAAAGTATCACTTGTAGTCCATGGATAACAAGCGCTTACCACGACCTACTATTATAGCAAATTGCCACTACTCAATTGCAGTTGAATATAGTTATCATAATCATTGGTCAATTAGTATATCTAATAACAACCGGGCGATAAGATAAACTTTACATTTAATACTTCGCTTTATAACGCTTAAGTTTACACAAGCATGTTGCACAAGCGTGACGCGTGGCAGCGTTATTGGTAGCCAGATGCAGACGGCAATTGACCTTAACTAAACAAGCTCGTATAGTCAAAAAGACGTTAGGATTACTCGGATAGGATACGCACTTGTATTATTTTCATAGCCCAGCACTGCTTAAAAAATCGCTGTTTAAAAGAACGCTAAAAACGTTAACAGGCGTTTTTGTACTAAAGGTGGGTATATCGGCTACCTTGCTGGCACTGGCAACTACTGCCAATAGTGCTGGCACGCAAGTCGCGCCATTTACTTACGGTTCCTGGCAGACGTCAAGTGCTGAAGAATTAGATTTACCCAATTTGCGCGGGCAGGGGCTAAGCTTTGCTGAGCAATATGAAAATAAACTGCTTGGTGAGTGGTCATTAAGAAACATCAATAGTCGCGCGAAGATGGAGCACGACCCTTGGATTTATGAAACCATAAAAGAGATGACGTGGCGGCTAAATGCGCAAGCTCGCCAGCAAGCGCCGCTAGGTTTGGTTATCATTGATAACCCTAGTATCAATGCTTTTGCAGCGCCCGGCGGGGTAATTGGGCTCAATACTGGAACGATACTGGCGGCAAGCAGCATGGATGAGCTTGCCAGCGTCGTTGCTCACGAGGTGGCTCATATTAGCCAGCACCATTATGAGAGCGGCGCGGATGAGCGCAAAAAAGCCTTGCTGATGCAAATAGGCGGTATGCTGGCAGCGATTGCGGCATCAGCGGTCGATGGCGATGCGGCGGCGGCAGTCATGATGGGCAGCCAAACCGCTACCATGAATAGCAGCATGGCTTTTAGCCGTAGTAATGAGCGTGATGCCGACCGCGTTGGCATGCAAATCATGAACCAAGCAGGTTACGATCCACGCGCCATGCCGCGCTTTTTTGCAACAATGAATCAAAAAAGCCAATTGAACCAAACCGCCAATCAATTCCTGCCCAGTTTTGTGCGCTCACATCCTTTGAGTAATGAGCGTTTAAGCGAATCGCAAAGCCGCGCCCAGCGTTATGATGCTCTGCCATTGTCCAAGCAGCAGCGCCATCAAGCCTTGTTTGATTTGCTCTATTGGCGCACGCAAAGCACCGGCGAGCATGTCTCTGAAACCGCGTTGACGACCGCCGCGAAAAATAGCGTTGGCGCAAAATTGGCGCTGATGTATTGGTATGGCGAGCAGCAGCGTTTTGGCGAGGCCCATGAGATATATACTGAGCTGTCAGCGCTACCCGCAGTCCAGCGGCAAATACTCGAGCCGTTATTGTCCATTACCCAAAGTCAAATTCTCACTGAGCAAAATAAATGGCAACAAGCGGCGGAACTGCTTGAGAGTCAGCAGCGCTTATATCCTGAACGCCGTGACTTGCGTCTTTATTTAGCAGAAGCACTGACCAATAGCAATCAGCCAGCCAAGGCGCAAGCACTGCTTAAGCCACTGACCGAGCAGCAGCCAAGCGACCGCTATGCGTGGCAAAGCTTGCAATTGGTCAATGAAAAAATTGCCAAAACTACTGATTCGCCGCAACTGGCAAAAATCGCTACTATCAACGCGCTGCGTTATCGTAGTCACGACCAGCTGTGGAGCGGACGTTATGAGCGCGCGCTGACTTCCTTAACGCAAGCCAAGCAATTAACTGAACAAATGCAAAAAACTGCGCAAGCAAGTAGTGCTCGACCGTTACTTGCCAGTATTAATGCGGAAATCAAAGCGGTAAAAACCGCCAAAGACTTTAAGCCTTAGGCGGTTGTTTGCTAGCTTGGGTCGATACGCAGTTTAAGAATATATAACTTTTTTTAACTTCACTTAACCTTGCAGAGCATCTTTTACCAATTTAGAGATTAATGCAGGGTCAGCACGGCCTGCGGTTTTATTCTTTAACACGCCCATCACGCTACCCATATCGCGCATTGAGGTGGCGCCTTGCTCTTTGATTTCAGTATTCACCAAAGCGGCAAGCTCGGCATCATCCATTTGTTTTGGCATAAACTCATTGATGATATCAATCTCGAACTGCTCTTTGCTGGCCAAATCATCGCGGCCGTTTTCGGTAAAGATAGACAATGACTCATGACGCTGCTTGAGCTGCTTTTGTAGCACTTCTAATACTTGCGCATCGTCAAGTTCGGTTTGGCGATCAATCTCAATCTGCTTGACCACAGATTGGACGTTGCGCAACACTTTGACGCGTTCAAGCTCGCGCGCTTTCATAGAGGTTTTGATGGTGTCAGATAACGTCTGTTTAAGTTGGCTCATTGTTATTATTCCTTATAAGTATGGGTAAAATAGTTTTTGGTAAGTGTTAAATAAAAATCTGCTGGGCATTTATCAGCAGCAATAACAAAAATTGTAGCATAAAAAACGCCACTGTTATTCATCGATAACAGTGGCGTTAGTGTAGCGCTGGTAGGTAGCTAATCGTATTGGTGATTAGTACATACGAGTGGTACGAATAGTTTCGCGTTGTAATTTTTTCTTATAACGCTTTACAGCAGCGGCTTTTTTGCGCTTGCGTACTTGCGTTGGTTTTTCATAAAATTCACGCTTACGTACGTCTGATAGAACGCCGGCTTTTTCACAAGCACGTTTGAAACGACGGATAGCGATGTCAACTGGTTCGTTTTCTTTAACCTTAACTGCAGGCATGAAATCTCCTTGATTAGGATGAGATATAAGGGCATTAGTTTGGCTGTGTATTAGTATTTAGCCGTAATATCTCAAGATTATCGGCATCAGCTCAAACTAGGATAGTCTTGCGCACTAGCACAAGGGCGCTTATTTTAATCAAAAACTGCAGTAAAGTCAAAGGCTTTAGCGTATTTATGTAAGATAAAGGCTTAAATAGAGGTCAAATAATAGACAATAAAATTTAATTACACCGTACAAATATAATAAGATTTAACCGAAGGCGTGAGTGTTAATATTTTTAATAATCTTTTAACAAATAATCAATAAATTGTGGACAAAACAGCTGTTTAGCAATAACGGCTTATATGGAGTCTATGGTATCCTATCCTATACTCAGTCTGTCGCTCATATTTAAGCTGCTTTAAATTTCAAGATTTAGCTATTGAAACTAGACGCTTAAAAATATGCCGAGATAGACGTTACAAGGCTTTTATAGCTATTATTTTGAGGATCTTTGAATGAAAAATGGCATGAAGAAAACAACGATTGGTACTGCATTGTGGGCGACATTGTTTCTGACGATGGGCGTCAGTCTAAGTGCTTGTAGCAGTGACAAGGAAGAAGCGGGCGCTGAATCAGGTGAAGTCTTAGCAAAAGATAAAGTCGATGAAGCTTCAGAACTTGCACGTGCAAACGCACCTGAAGCAGAAGATATGGACTTCCCAGAAACAGCGCCGATGCCTGTTGCTGACACGGCAGAAGGGACAGAAGAGGGTGCTGCGGGTACTGACACTGCAGTAGCAGAAGATGGCGCAGCGACAGATGCGGCAGGAGATATGGCTACTACAAGTACTGATACAGAAGCGGCTACTACTGATAGTGCCACGGCGACAAATACCGATGCGGCCGCTACGACTACTGATACGACTGAGCCTGCAACGAACTAATAGTATTTAGTAGCTATGAGTAATTAAGTAAGTAAGCCACATGCTCATTTCATAATAGCGATTCATCATTGCCAGCGATGACTATTAATATGCCAGCTACGATATTTAAGTTTATATTAACAAACTATAGATGAAGGATTAACTATGACTATGCAGCAAAATACAATGAAGAAAAAATCCGTTGCTAAATTGGCGCTCACAAGCCTAAGCTTGAGTGCACTTTTGGCATTGAGCGCTTGTAGTGGCGGCGACAATACAGCGGCTGAAGAGCCAGCTACTACCAATGAAACTGAAACAGTTGCTGTGGAACCTGAAGCGCCTGTAACAGAAACCGAAGTGGTCACCCCTGAGCCTGCGGTTGAAGCAGAGCCTACGGAAGTACCTGTCGTAGAGACTGAACCTGAAGCTGCTGCTGAACCAGAAGTGTTGGCGGCCGATGCTGGTGCTCAGCTGTACGAAAAGCAGTGTAAAGTTTGCCATGAGAATGGTTTGCTTGACGCACCGAAATTTGGTGATAAAGAAGCTTGGGCACCGCACCTTGCCAAAGACATAGAAACGTTACACATGCATTCTGCTAAAGGCTTTAATAAAATGCCTGCGCAAGCGGTTGGAGACGTCACTGAAGCACAAGTTCATGCCGCAGTTGATTATATGGTTGCTGCCGCTCGCTAATATTACGTATTGAAATTTGCTAGAATGACCGCCATTGTAAGCTAACAGTGGCGGTTTTTTATTAATGCTACAAAGCAAATATAAAGGCACATAGATGAAAGTATTGGGTTTAGAGACCTCTTGTGATGAAACAGGTCTGGCGATTTTTGATAGCGAGCAGATAGATAGCAATAATAACGGCTTGCTTGGGCAAGTGCTGTATTCACAGATAGAGCTGCATGCACTTTATGGCGGAGTAGTGCCTGAGCTTGCCAGCCGCGACCATATTCGTAAGCTGGTACCGTTATTCAACGAATTGCTAGAGCAGTGCGATATCACTAAAAATGAGATTGATGCGATTGCTTATACCAAAGGGCCGGGACTTATAGGGGCGCTGATGACGGGCGCATTGTTTGGACGTAGCTTGGCTTATGGCTTGGATGTGCCAGCGATTGGCGTTCACCATATGGAAGGACACCTGTTAGCGCCTTTGATGGGAGCGAATCCGCCAGCGTTTCCATTTGTCTCCTTACTGGTTTCTGGTGGTCATACTTTGCTAATTGCCGCATATGGTATCGGGCAATATGAAATCCTTGGCGAGTCTATCGATGACGCAGCGGGTGAATGTTTTGATAAAGCGGCTAAAATGCTTGGTCTGCCATACCCTGGTGGACCAAATATTGCCAAATTGGCAGAAAATGGCAATCAAAATGCCTATGACTTACCGCGCCCGATGCTACATCGCGGTTTAGATTTTTCCTTCAGCGGTATGAAAACGGCGGTGCATAATCTTATCAAGGACACTGATGGCTCCGACAGCGATCCAAAAGTGCGCGCCGATATTGCGGCAAGCTTTCAACATGCAGTAGTTGATACGCTAGTGAAAAAATGCGTCAAGGCACTGAAACAAGTCGAGATGAGTCGCTTGGTCATTGCAGGCGGCGTCAGTGCCAATAGCCATTTGCGTGAGATATTAGAGCGCGAGCTTGCTAAAATTAATGCTAGCGTTCATTACGCGCCGCCAGCCTTATGTACCGATAATGGGGCAATGATTGCTTATGCGGGTTACGAGCGTTTGCAAGCCGGTCAAGCAGATGATTTGGCTGTTAGCTGCGTCCCACGTTGGCCGATGACCGAGCTGCCTGCGCTATAAATGCTATAAGCTATGAACTATCTTATACTTAACCTATTAAACTTTATCTTACTCAAGGATAGCTTATGCAGTGGCTTGCAATTGGACTAGGTGCTGCCATTGGTGCTTGCCTGCGTGGCTGGTTGGCGCGTTTTAATCCGCTGCATAGCTGGATACCGCTCGGTACGCTTGGCGCCAATGTCTTAGGTGGACTTTTAATAGGATTAGCATTAGTTTGGTTTGAGCGTATGGGTAGCGACTTGTCTCCCAATGTCAGGTTGTTTGCCATAACTGGTTTTTTGGGTGGACTGACGACTTTTAGTACCTTTAGTGCTGAAGTATTTACCTTTATCCATAACGGCAAACTGCTTGCGGGTTTAGGACTGATTGGGTTACATGTGGGGCTGACGTTATTAGCAACGGCAATTGGCTTTTATTTGTTTAAATTGATTTTGTAATAATAAAAACTCAACAATAAAAAAGAGCCATATTAATGTTTAATACGGCTCTTTTTTAAACAACTTTTTAAAAAAAGCACTAGCTATACCGGTTTTACAATCCCTTCTAATAAACTGGCAAACCCTTGCATATAAGCAATATCTTGGCTTGCGGTGCGCGTCGCCGCATAGAGCTGACAATAGACGCCATTGCCTAATGCCCGCGAAACCACCCAGCCTTTTTTTTCATACTCGCTTACCACCCAATCAGGCAGTGCCGCCACCCCGCGTTCACTTGCCACCAATTGAATTAGCATCGCCGTGAGCTCGGTGGTACGAATCGCTTTAAAACTGACCGCTTCTGGGGTCATAAAATTGGCAATGATATCGAGGCGCTTAGCTTCCACCGGATAGGCAATCAAGGTTTCAGCAACCAAGTCTTGGGCATGAATAAATGGTTGCTCAGCCAAGTCGTGAGTCGGCGACAGCACCAAACGGCTCTCGTACTCAAACAATGGCTGATAACTGATACCTTCTATCGGTAAATTACTGGTGGTAATCAATAAATCGATATCACCTTCTTGCAGTAAATGATGCGGCTCAGGCTCAAAACCGGTGGCAAAATCCAGCTCAACATCTGACCATTCGCGGCGATAATGATTGAGAATGGGCATCAGCCAATCGAAGCAGCTATGACATTCAGAAGCCAAGCGCAATCTGCCCGCTTGACCATGAGCTAAGCGTTTTAGATTGGCTTTGGTGCGTGTGACCTGCGGCATGATACTGTCTGCCAGCGCCAGTACCGTTTTGCCCGCTGGCGTAAAGGTCAGCGGACGCGTGCGCCGATTGACCAAGCTAATATCGTAGTAATTCTCTAACTCTTTTAACTGATGCGAGACCGCAGAGGCGGTGACATGCAGCTCATCGGCAGCAGCGGCCAATGATCCATGGGCTCGCAGCGCAGTTAGCGTATTAAGATGACGAAGCTCTAGCATAAAATAACCTAACCACTGACGTTAAAGAAATAGGAAAATAGGTGTTTATAATTTTGAAAAATCATAGGCACTTTTTGCCTAAAATTACATTGCCATTATTTTACCGTAAAAATTAAAACTAGCGCCGACGCAGCAGTAATTGCGAGATTACCACCAAAACTAATGAAGCGACCAATAAAATGGTCCCAATGGCATTGACCTCAGGTTTAAGTCCCACGCGCACCATAGAATAAATACGGAGCGGTAAAATCTCATAGCTAGGGCCGGTCACAAAGGTCGATACCACCACATCATCAAGCGATAAGGTAAAGGCAAGTAGCCAACCAGCCATCACCGCAGGGAAAATTACTGGAATCAACACCGTACGAACCATCGTTGATTCGCTAGCACCTAAATCTCGCGCCGCTTCCATCAAACGCTCGTCTAAACTGCTTAAACGCGCAAAGACAGTGATAACGACAAACGGCAAGCAAAAGGTAATGTGCGCTAGTAATAGCGAGACAAAACCGAGCTGCAGGCCGATTAATAAAAACAGCGCCAATAGCGATATCGCTAGGACAATTTCAGGTGACATCATCAGCACAAATAACAGGCCATTGAGAAGCCCTTTACCGCGAAAGTCATAGCGATGCAGCGCAAGCGCCGTTAATGTACCGATAACGGTCGAAACCGTAGCCGCAACCAAGCCTAAAACAATAGAGTGCCAAAAGGCATCAAGCATCGCCTGATTATTCAGTAGCGACTCGTACCACTTTAAACTAAAGCCGCCCCAGTTATAACCAATTTTTGATTTATTAAATGACATTACCACCAAAACGATGATAGGCAGATATAATAAAATATAAATCAGACTGAGATAGCCTTTGGCGGCAATATTACCTAATTTGATAGAGCGTTTATTTTTAATTGGAGTACTATTCAGTGAACTATCAGACATTAGGCCACCTCGTTAAAATCAGTCTTGCCAATACGGCGGCTACTGGCACGATAAGCGAGTAATAATACCGCCATCGCAAGGGTCAATAGCACACTGGCGGCGGCACCAAACGGCCAATCACGCGCATCTAAAAACTGGTTTTTGATAATATTACCAACGAGTAAGTTACGTGAGCCGCCCAAGATATCGGCGACATAAAACATCCCCATCGCTGGTAGTAGTACCAACAGCACCCCGGAGATAATCCCCGGTGTGGTTAAGGGTAATACCACGTGCCAAAAGGTTTGGCGCTTTGAAGCACCCAAATCTTGCGAGGCAAGCAGCATATCATTACGCAAATCACTGAATACCGCATACAGTGGCAGCACCATAAAGGGAAATAACAAATAGGTTAAACCGGCAATAACCGCGCCTTGGGTATATAGAATATCAATGGGCGCATCGATAATACCAAGTGTTAATAAGGATTTATTAATCAAACCATTGCTGGCAAATAATAGTTTTAGCGCATAAGTCCGCACCAAAGAGTTGGTCCAAAATGGCAATATCAGCATAAGCATCAATAGTGGCTGCCAGCGTTTATCCACTCGAGAAACAAACCAAGCAAAGGGATAGCCAAGTAATAAGCAAATGACTGTGGTAATGCCCGCCATCCATAATGAATGCACAAAGACATCAAAATAAAGCGGGTCAATCATGCGCACGTAACTGTCGAGAGTGACCGGTAAACTAATAAAAGCGGTGCTATCACGGGTCAAAAAGCTGACGGCAATCACCAGTATATTTGGCAATAGCGCAAAGATGAGCAGCCAACCCCAAATTAGCCATAGCGTTGCGGTACGAAAAGGGCTTTTATTGCTCAAGTTTTTATGACTTGATTTTTTATTACCTACGTTAGGACGCGCCATTAGCTGATATCCTTTTGGGCAGCTAATTTACTAGGGCTATTTTTTATCCCGTTATCAATGCCGCTAGCAAGCGTATCTTCTTCTGGCAACACCCATTCCCAGCCATCGACCCACGATACTTTAACGCCTTCGTTAAGCTTATAATCAAAACTTGGGTCATCTTCATCAAAGAATTCCGAGGCTTTAATAATATGGCCGTTGGTTAGCTCAATAATCGAGTCTAAGGTACTGCCTTTATAATTACTTTCAATCACCCGCCCCAGTAAGCCGCCATGTTCTTTATCATTGGGGTCATAAATGCGTAAATCTTCAGGGCGCAATAGTAAGTTAACGATATCACCAACTTGCACGTCATTGGCAAAGTCAGGGCGGCGCAGATTGCGTAAGGTCGTCGGCCCCTCTTGCGCTTGTGCTTCGCAGACCTCGACCTCAATACGGCCATTGGTCACGCGCCCATCACGATCGGGCTGCTCAGGGTAAACGCCTTTGACTTCCGCTTTAAACAAGTTGGTTTCACCGATAAATTTGGCGGTAAAGAGATTGGCAGGGGTTTCATAAATCTCAATCGGCGTACCAATTTGCTGAAATCTGCCGTCTTTCATTACCGCAATGCGATCCGACATCGACAGCGCTTCTTCTTGATCGTGGGTGACAAAGACAAAGGTAATGCCAAGCTCACGTTGTAGACGTTTAAGCTCAGATTGCATTTGCAAACGCAATTTATGGTCGAGCGCCGATAAAGGCTCATCGAGCAATAGCAGTTTAGGACGATTAATCACCGCACGTGCAATCGCCACCCGCTGCTGCTGACCACCGGATAAATCTTGTGGTTTGCGATTGGCAAGGTGTTCAAGTTGTACCATCGCCAGCATCTCACGTACCCGCGTTTGTATCTCATCTTTTGGCACTTTTTTGAGTTTAAGCCCATAAGCGACGTTTTGCGCCACCGTCATATGTGGAAATAACGCATATTGCTGAAACACAGTATTGACCGGACGCTTATCCGCTGGCAAGCCTGCCATTTGCATGCCATCAAGATAAATCGACCCTGCATTTGGCTGCTCAAAACCCGCAATTAAGCGCAGCAAAGTCGTCTTACCGCAGCCTGATGGCCCAAGCAAGGTGATAAATTCGCCATGTTCAATATCAAGGTTAATATCCTTTAACACTTCGGTTTGATCATAAATTTTTTGGAGACCAGTCAGTTGCAGCAGCGCCTTGTCACTATTAGGCGACACCGGTGCGGTTTGCAGGTTTACATTCGTTTCGGTCATAAGGTTGATTCCTAAAACACCAAATGCGCAGCAGCGCTAAAATACTAGTGACTGGCAGCAATTTGCATGTTGTTAAGTCTGGCGATAAGCGTTGGCTATATATGGAGTATGGTTGCTGCGTATTATAACAAACCCTTGTTATAAGTCAGTGCAAGTTCGTTATCGGTTGGTTTAGGTTGTTAAAAAAAGAATGAGCAAAATGCTTGGCTGCAAATTTCTTGTCTTGCAATGCTTTGACTTGCGATGCTGCCATCTTACAATAAAGAATTTTTACCGTTTTTTTGCCTTGCTTGCGCTACAATAATTTTGTGTATGCTACATACAAGGATATTTGCAATAGCAAACGGCTAACTTTAAGAGATAAGCATAGCTGAAAGCTGTATCTTAAAGTAGAAAACAGAATGCTAGCGCAATTTATAATTTAAACCATTTTGATAAACAAGGACCCCTTATGCCTAACAGTAACCGCCCAAAAACTGGACAAGAAGCACTGGCACTACTCAAAGAAGGAAATGTACGCTACGTAGAAAGTCTGACCAGCACTGACCCTTGCATGCAAAAACGTCCCGAGCTGATCAGCGATCAAGATCCGTTAGCAATTATTTTGGGTTGCTCGGACGCCCGCGTCCCGGTTGAGATTGTGTTCGACCAAGGTTTGGGCGATTTGTTTGTCATACGCGTGGCGGGTAATGTGGTTGCGCCATCTCAAATCGGTTCGATTGAATTTGCGGCAGAAAAATTTGGTACCAAATTGGTGGTGGTCCTTGGGCATTCGCACTGCGGCGCGGTGACCGCTTGCGTCGATGCGCTGATCAATCCTGAGCAAAATTATTCGCCAAATTTACAATCAATCGTCGATCGTATTCGCCCAAGTGTCTATAACTTACATGAGCTGGCAACGGCCAACGGTCAAGACGTCGATGCGGATGAATTGGTCGATCGCTCTATTCGTGCCAATGTGCGCATGTCGGTCAGCCAATTAAAGCATGGTTCGCGCGCCCTAGAAGACTTAACCAGTAGCGGTCAGCTACTCGTCGTTGGCGCTGAATACAATTTAGAAACTGGAAAAGTACGCTTTTTAGATACTTAATAGCTATTTATCATTAAACGCTCGGAATGGTGGATACGATTTGATTTTGCACGTACCCGTTATCAATGATTTATAATGGATAAATGACGATTAAAATACTTAGATATTGGAAAGATTATGACGGATTTAACAAATTTAGATACTAATAAAGACAGTATCACTCAGCCTGAGAGCAGCGTAAAAGCAGAAGGCGTGCAGCCGATTTCAGCGCAGACAGCAGGTTATACCTTTAACCACACCATGCTACGCGTCAAAGACCCTGCCAAATCGTTGGCCTTTTATACGGGGATTTTAGGCATGACGTTACTGGCGGTAAAAAAATTCCCTGCGATGGGTTTTGATTTATATTTTTTAGCCAAGTTGACTGACAGCGAGCGGGAAAATTTGCCAGCGGGTGACGATTTAGAAATTTTCGCCTTCCGTCAGCGCGGTATTTTAGAGCTGACTCATAACTACGGTACCGAAACCCAAGCGAACTTTAGTTATCATGATGGTAATGGTGAACCACAAGGCTTTGGTCATATCTGCTTTAGTGTGCCAAGTCTTGACGAAGCGGTTGCTTGGTTTGATCAAAACAACGTCGAGTTTAAAAAACGTCCAGAAGACGGCAGTATGAAAAATATCGCCTTTATCAAAGACGTTGACGGTTACTGGATTGAAATCGTCCAAGCCGACTTAATGGGTTAAATAAGTCACTCTTTAACCAATAAAAAAGCCGCTATATGAACAATAGCGGCTTTCTTATATTTGAAAGCGAATACTCGTTAGTCTTTTTTCACTTTAAAATCGGTATGGCATGATTTGCAGCTGTCACCGACTTGCCCAAGCGCAGGCAAAACTTGATCGACACTGGTTGCATTTTGTGCCGCTGCATTCAAGTTAGCAGTGGCTTTTTGGAAGTCATCAGCTTCAGCGCGGAAACCATCAACGTTGCTCCAAACCGCTTCAGTAGCATTACCTGTGGCTTCTTGGTTTTGAAAGTGGCTCCAAGGATTGGCAGAGTCTTTTGCTAAAAATGCTGCTTGCTCTTTAAAAACTTCGGCATCAAAGGTATCTGGCGCTTCAGCCATATCACCCATGATACCCATCGCATCGCCCCAGCTTTTCATGGTGTCTTGACGCGCTTTGACGTCAGGGTCAACTGACGTACTACAAGCCGTTAGACCTAAGGCGGCTGCTATCAACGTTACGCCGACGATAGACTTGAATGATTTATTATTGGAAACCTGTGCCATCTGTATTGCTCCTTTATACGTGGCTAATAAAAAGGTGCCGAAGCACTTGCATGCTCGCCACCTGTTATATTGCTACTATGAATTGAATATTATGTGGTTGTTCTAAATGTTAAAGACAGCTAAGTTCTGGTCTTTTACCATATAGCGTTTTGAACCTACAAAGCTGTAAATCTATAACGCTTTAAACCCATACTGCTGTTAATTAAACCTCAACAGGCTAAAATAAAGTAGGATAATAAAGTACCTTTTTGTAATGTCATTTTTGTAATGGCATTTTAATCAGCTATGAATGTTCGCCAAAGCGCGTTTTATAAGCTAAAAGTAAAAATGCCCTATTTAACAGTTTAGCTACTCTTAAATAAAAATGGTAAATAACAAAGGTCAGCAGTAACGCTGACCTTGATAGTGTTTTTCTGAAATTTTAAAGAGAGCAAATAGGCTGTTTATCCAAGAACCAAAACGCTGTCTGCGGCTTATTATGCCAATGACGACTATAAAGTCAACCAATCACGCGGTTTTAGATAAAAATCGGTCAATTCAAACTCAGGCGTGCCGGGGGCAGGTTCAAAGCGATAATGCCAGCTAGCAAGCGGCGGCATACTGACTAAGATGGACTCAATGCGTCCATTACTTTGTAGCCCAAATAGGGTGCCACGGTCATAAACAAGGTTATATTCGACGTAGCGTCCGCGGCGATAGAGCTGAAATTCACGTTGTGCTTCGGTATAAGGGGTGTTTTTACGCTGCTCAAAAATTGGCAATATACCTTCAAGATAACCATTACCGACCGCTTGCATAAATTCAAAGCAAGTCTCAAAATCCCAACCGCGGCTCTCAGTATTGACGTCGTCATAAAATAGGCCGCCGATACCGCGCTGCTCATCGCGATGGCGCAGATGGAAGTATTCGTCACACCATTGTTTAAAGTCAGAATAGACGCTGTCACCAAACGGTGCGCACAGGTCGTGACAAACCTGATGCCAATGTACGCAGTCAGCAAGCACCGGATAAAACGGCGTCAAATCAAAACCGCCACCAAACCACCAAATCGGCTCTTCGCCCTCGGCTTCAGCAACAAATAAACGCACGTTGGCATGGCTGGTTGGCACATTGGGATTTTTAGGATGCACAACCAATGAAACGCCCATTGCTTGCGCTTTACGACCAGCGATATCAGGATGGCGCGCAGTTGCAGAAGCGGGTAGGTTATGCACATGAATATGGCTAAACATCACGCCCGCTTTTTCAATCACTTCGCCACCTGCGAGCACGCAAGAACGGCCGCCGCCGCCCTCAGGACGTTCCCAATCGTCAGGCACAAAGGTTGCCGGCTTATCATTGCTGCTGCCGTCGCGCTCTTGCGCTTCTAACGCTTGACAGATACGCGCTTGCAGATCCACCAAAAACTCACGCACGCGCGTGATGTCATTGTGGGTTGGCGTCACGGCCGAATTCGTCTCTGGCAAATTGTCATGATTATCTATATTTGGTATGGTCATAAAATATCTAATTATTTACTATTTATTAAGGTGTAAGGCGGTATTGAAATCTTTATCGAGCAGATGGCCCATGCGGTCGCGTTTGGTCGCAAGATACTCAGCGTTCATATCGTTCACCCCAACCAATAACGGCACGCGCTCGACGACATTAATACCATGCTCAGTTAAGTAAGCCACTTTATCAGGATTATTGGTAATCAGGCGCACGCTATCGACGCCGACATGAGCAAGCATCGGCCCGCACATATCATAAACGCGCGCATCCGCTGGTAAACCCAACATAAGATTGGCATCTAACGTATCATGCCCTTGATCTTGCAAGGCATAAGCACGGATTTTATTGGTCAAGCCAATGCCGCGTCCTTCTTGACGCAAGTATAATATCGCCCCGCAGCCGGTTTCTTGTATCGCCTGCATCGCGGTATTAAGCTGGGGACCGCAGTCACATTTTAATGAGCTAAAAGCGTCACCCGTCAAGCATTCCGAATGAATACGAATAAGCGGAATGAGCGCTTCTTTTGACGTCTGACTGTCTTCGATTGATGCCGTGTCCTGCTGATTTAAAACCTCAGTTTGATTGGCCACAGGTAAACCGACAGTAAGCATCACATGCTCTTGACCGTCTGCATTTTCAAAGATATGAATATCAAACTCGCCGTGACGAGTCGGTAGTTTGGCATTGGTGATAAATTGATATGACATTAATGTCCTGCATAAGCCGATCATCGTGACGCTAGCGGTCGGTTAAAGTTTTATAATAATAAAGGTGTGACATAAGCGCTGCTAACTAAAATAGCATACGAAAGCTGTTTGGTGGAAATACACACAAAGTTCACAGACGGCGCACGATGATTAAAGCGACAATTAAAAATAAATGCTATTATGCCATACTATTTTGACGGATACAGTGACAAGTCTTAGCCCTTGCATTACTATGTCGTCACTGTCGCCCGATATGCGCTCAATATGAAAGCAAAATTAGCAGGCGCTATAGTGTTTTATATGAGGACATAGTCTCATTTTAAAATGTCTATAAAATTGAAAGTTCTAAATTTTGAAAGTTTGTTTTATTTTGAATCGTTATTCACAGCTATTTTAAGCCCTGTATTAATAAACTTATAGTCGATGACATTTGTTGATTTATAATGTCCGCACTATTATTAACGCCACCTAGATGCTAGCTAGTGATAGCCCGTATCTAAGGTAGCATCTTGTTAGCAGATTGGTAGGTATCGTACGTTTTATGCAGCAGTCACCTCATTCCCCACAGTCTAAGTCATCATCTGCGTCAGCCATTGATTCTGCTGCATCGCTATCGCACCTGCAAAAAACTTATGCAGTCATTCCACGTGAGCGTCCGCATACGCCGCTACTTGATACAGTAGACGCTCCGATTGATTTAAAAGCGTTTAGCGAAAGTCAGCTCATTACCTTGGCGGATGAGCTACGGCTTTTTTTGCTCTATTCAGCCGGTCAAAGCGGTGGTCATTTCGGGGCCAATTTAGGCGTCATTGAGTTGACCATTGCCCTGCATTATCTGTTAGATGCGCCCCAAGATCAGATTGTTTGGGACGTCGGTCATCAGGCCTATGCCCATAAAGTGTTGACGGGTCGCCGAGATAAGCTT
The DNA here is from genome assembly GCF_002439405.1 of Psychrobacter sp. UBA6291. Taxonomy (NCBI): domain Bacteria; kingdom Pseudomonadati; phylum Pseudomonadota; class Gammaproteobacteria; order Moraxellales; family Moraxellaceae; genus Psychrobacter; species Psychrobacter sp. UBA6291. Next base: position 26,369 of record NZ_DJUD01000013.1, read on the forward strand.
GGTACTATTCGCGCAAAAGATGGTTTGACCGCTTTTCCAGAACGCGCCGAGTCGGTTTATGACACTTTTGGCGTTGGGCATTCATCGACGTCTATTTCGGCGGGTCTTGGCATGAGCCTGGCGCTACGCTATCAAGGCCGCGCGCAAACGGTTGCCTGTATTATAGGTGATGGCGCAATGACCGGCGGCATGGCGTTTGAAGCGATGAATGACGCCGTCCAACAAGATGCGGATTTGCTGGTCATTTTAAACGACAACGACATGTCGATATCTTGCTCGATTGGTGGTTTTTCACGGCATTTAGCGACATTGTGGGAGTCAGGCTATCAGGTTGATATCTCTGATGCTGGCGAGCCCATATTATGCCAACGTCCTGATATGCAAGCTTATGACCGCCGTAAGCGTCATAACGAGCTGCGCGATGTGCCGCAATTAGAAGACAATCTATTTAAAGCCATTGGTTTTACTTATTTCGGTCCGTTTGATGGCCACAATATCCCTGAGTTACTGCGCGTACTATCGCTTGCCAAGCAATTAAAAGGCCCAGTGTTGGTGCATATCTATACCACCAAAGGTAAAGGTTTTGCGCCCGCTGAATTAGATCCAGTTGGCTATCATGCCATTAGTAGATTGCCCGCTGAAGATAGCGAGAAGAAAGTATTAAAAGATAGCCTAACAGCGAGTACACCGCTATTAAAATACTCGCAGGTCTTTGGCCAGTTCTTATGTGATAAAGCTGCTACTGACGAGAAATTGCTTGCTATTACCCCAGCCATGGAAGAAGGCTCGGGTATGATTGAGTTTGCCCGTCAATTTCCTAAGCGCTTTTTTGATGTAGCGATTGCTGAACAACACGCGGTAACATTAGCAGGCGGCATGGCGACCCAAGGCGTCAAACCAATCGTCGCCATTTATTCAACCTTTTTGCAGCGTGGCTACGATCAGCTGATTCATGATGTGGCGCTACAAAATCTTGATGTGATGTTTGCTATTGATCGCGCTGGTCTAGTTGGTGAAGATGGTGCTACCCATGCCGGTGTGTTTGATTTTGCCTTTTTACGCTGCGTACCGAATATGCTGATTGCCGCGCCAAAAGATGAAAACGAATGTTATCACTTGCTCAATACTTGCTATGAATATCAAGGCTGTACGGCTGTGCGCTATCCGCGCGGGGTTGGCGTTGGCGCGACGATTACCCAGCCTGCGCAAGTCTATCCTATTGGTAAAGCAGTGGTAGAGTCGGTATTAGGTCAAGATAACGCACCTAATAAGTTGGCATTATTGGCCTTTGGTACCATGGTTGCGACGGCTCAGCAAGCGGCAGAAAGCTTGATTAACGATAATATAAACTCAAACTGCCAAGTACATGTGGTGAATATGCGCTGGGTAAAACCTTTAGATACGCACTTGCTTGACAGCTTAATCAAGCAAGGCGTTACCCATATCGCCACTTTGGAAGAGCATACAGTTATGGGCGGCGCGGGCAGTGCAGTAAATGAATATTTACTTAACGAATCAATAGCCTTTAAAAATAGCCGCCCAGCTATCTGTAATATTGGTATACCTGATCGCTTTATCGCTCATGGCTCGCCAGCAGAACAAATGGCTGATTGTGGTCTGGATGTTGCAGGGGTCGTCAGCCAGCTGCAGCAATTGCTAAAATAAAATCCTATCACTCAAAAAAAATTGCTAAAATAGCGGATTGAGAAATAAAGCATTTTTGTTTAAACCTCGCCTACTTGCCGTAGGTGTGAATTATTTGACAACTTGGGCGGCACTACTGCTGGCAATCATTTATTTGGTTCGCTAGGCGGCGATGGTTTTCATGAGTTATTAATCCGATTTAATTTTAAGCGGCTTTTATTTTTCGTACATTTTATCAGTCCTATCTTTTAAGTAGTATTCATTCATCAAGCAAATAGGTTATTTATGGAACCCATGGTCGTTATCGCAGCGCGTGCTGCTGAAAAAGTTGGTAAAGAGATTTTATATGCGCATCAAAACCGCCACAAAATCGAGCTAGATATTGAGTCAAAAGGGCTTGATGGTTTAGTGACGCGCATTGATCGTTTCAGTGAAGAGCTGACGATTGAGACCCTAAAAGCCAGCTATCCAAATCACTCGTTTTTGGGTGAAGAGTTTGGTATGCAAGAAGGTCGCGGCGAAGATGCTGACTGGTGCTGGATTATTGATCCGCTAGATGGTACTAAAAACTTCGTCCATGGCGTACCGCAGTTTTGTGTTTCTATCGCGGTGCAACATAAAGGCGTGACCCAGCACGGCGTCATCTATGACCCTGTGCGTGATGAGATGTTCTCGGCTAGCCGTGGTAAAGGCGCGCGTTTAAACAATCGCCGTATGCAAGTGAGCGAGCGTAAAACCATCGACGGCGGCTTATTTACCACTGGTCATCCGCTTGAGCGTAAACGCAATGGTGAAGTCATCTCTTATGCCAAGCAGCACTTTGAAAGCTTACAAAAAATCTCTGAAGCGGGCGGTCAAATTCGCCGTTTAGGCTCAGCCGCGCTAGATTTATGTTATGTCGCCGCTGGTCGTTTTGACGGTTATTTTGAGATGTCTATTAAGCCGTGGGATATTGCTGCTGGTGAGCTTATCGTGACCGAAGCACGCGGCGTGGTCGTTGACCATACAGGCGCGCACAACTCAATGACCTCAGGCTCTATCTTTGCTTGTAATGTTAAATTACTAAAACCGTTAATGCAAGTGGTTGTCCCAACGTGGGGCGATATTTTGTAGTTTTAACTTATTAAAGATTTAGAAAATTAACATTGAAAAAGCTGGTTCCATTATGGTTATGGCGCCAGCTTTTTTGTTTTGCCGCTTTTCTTGTCATTACTTCTATCTGTCACCGTAATGCCTTGAAATTCAAGCTCTTTGCTGGTGCGCTCTAATAGTTGCAACTCTTCTTCTATGAGGACGAGCATATCTTGTACATGCGGTAAAGCTTTACTGCAAGCGGTAATGCCAAATTCAATCTTATCCAAATAGCTGGCGAGAGTGATATTCATCGCTTGTCCATTGAATACAATCGATGCCGGATACAAAGATTGCAGACGCGCGCCGTTCCAATATAGCGGCTTTTCTGACCCAGGGACGTTGGAGATAATCAGGTTAAAGGCCTGTTTTTTCGGAAACAGCCCAGTTGCCAAATTGATACCTTCCCACGCATAAGAAATCACACTGTAATTGATAACCTGCGCTTGATTCATACGGCGGAATCGGCGTTTGCCGTTATTCATACTGCGATGAATCAGCTCGATGCGGCTGAGTGGATCGTCTAAATGCGTGCCCAAATTGGCAAGAACAAATGACAACTGGTTGCCCGCCACGCTATTATCGGTACGTAATGACATGGGTACAAAAGCAATCAAAGGCTTGCTTGGTAGCGCATCTATCGACAGGAGATAACGGCGAATAGCGCCAGCACAAACGGCAAGCACCACATCGTTTTTACTGATATTTAAGCGCTCAGCAATATCATTAAAGCGCTGTATCTCATAGGACTGCGCGGCGATGCGCCGCGAGGCTGAAATGCGTTTATTAAGCACACTCATCGGCGCTGCAAAGGTACTGACATAACTGTCATCACCGAAATTTTTTAAGTTATCGAGCAATTCTGTAAATACCGGTTTAATGGTTGATATTTGCTCTTTGATAATGCGCCGCGCCGAACGCTCTTTCGGCAAAATCGCATCGACTTGGTTACGATGACGTGCCATTAGTGACCAAATCGGTAGCGTCACCGGTTCGGTTGGCGATTGCGATAAGGATTTTTTGACCAAGCGCATGGCAGCGATGCCATCAACGATCGAATGATGGATTTTAAAATATAAGGCAAAACGTTCAGGCGCGCCTTCGCTTTCTGGCTCAATTCCTTCAATAACATGACATTCCCATAGCGGCATTGCCCGATCTAACAGGCGACCATGCTCTCTTGATACGTACATCAAAAGCTCGCGTACACGCGCGGGCTGTGGTAGCGCTACATGGTGCAAGTGATGCTCAACATCAAAGTGTTTGTCTTTTTTCCAAAATATCAAATGCTCAAGCACTTGGTTAAAAGGAAAGGTCGGCGGCACCTCAGAGTGTTGCATTTGTTTGACCAATTGACAAACAAAACTGCTGTCCGCATTTTCTGGCAATTCGAATAAAAATAGACCCCCAACATGCATGGGCTGTTTACGCGACTCAAGAAGTAAGAACAACTGGTCGACTGCTGTGAGAAGTCGCATAATAAATCCTTTTATGACGATGAATAAAAAACGGCAATAAATTATATAAGTATTCAGTTAGGCAAAGGTAAAGCATAGTAAAACTAAAAAATATAGCAAAAACGATTAAAAACCTAAAAGTAGTCACAAAAATATCTTAATATAAAAAGCATGGCGCACGGGATTTTTATTATTTCATTATGTGTTAAGCCGTGCTTTTAAAGGTTTAAGCTAGAAAATTTGCCCTGCAGGATTCAACTTGAAAAATCTAAGCTAAAAACTACTGAAAGAAGTAGCCGGTCTGCGGCGAACTGGCAGCGGCCATTTTGCGCATCGGCATACGACCTGCTAAGAACGCCTGACGCCCTGCCCATATAGCATGTTTCATGGCCTGCGCCATCAACACGGGATTTTGTGCATTGGCAATCGCTGAGTTCATCAGCACGCCATCACAACCAAGCTCCATCGCAATCGCGGCATCAGAAGCGGTACCGACGCCAGCATCAACCAATACGGGTACATTGGCATTTTCAATAATAAGGCTTAAGGTATGGCGATTAAGCAAACCTAAACCTGAGCCAATTAAGCTACCAAGCGGCATAATTGCCACACAGCCCATGCTCTCTAATTCTTGAGCGACGATGGGGTCGTCAGAGGTATAAACCATGACTTCAAAACCATCATCGATTAGCACCTTGGCGGCTTTTAGAGTTTCCATCACGTTTGGATAAAGGGTTTTTTCATCGCCTAATACTTCTAGCTTCACCAGATTATGCCCGCCTAATAGCTCGCGAGCAAGCTTACACGTCCGAATCGCGGTTTCGGCATCAAAACAGCCTGCGGTATTGGGTAAGATGGTATATTTATCCGGTGAAATCACATCTAATAAATTTGGCTCATTGCTATTTTGACCAATATTGGTACGGCGAATAGCAACGGTGACAATCTCAGCTTCTGACGCGCCAATCGCCGCACCCGTCTCAGCCATGTCTTTATATTTACCAGTACCGACCAACAATCGAGAAGAGAATGTACGACTACCAACCGTGAAGGTATCATTCGATAAGGCATTTTGTGAAAATGATTGAACATTGGCAGGAGTATTTGCGGCTTGTGACATAAGGATAATCCTAATAGCGGGCTGACAAAAGTGACTAACGAGGTTATTAAGTTTGTTACTGTGTTTAATGAGAGTTTTTATTAAATAGTAGTAGAGGCAAAACGTAAATAGGCGTTATGTGGCCAAAGGCTTGCGATATTAAATGCTAATAATATAACTGCTTTAAAAGCAAAGTCATAAATCCAAGCAAAGCCTTGCTACTTGCCTAAAACAAAATGTTATTATAACAAACTCATACGCGCTTACTGACAATCTTTACCAAAAACCGCGCAGAAAGCCCCTACTTCTAAAGTAGCGAGATGAATGCGTTATTGGTAGCAGTCCTTACTACTATGGTATTATAATTAATAATCATACCACTTATTAACAACAAGCAGCGATGCCAAAGCAAATCCTAAAAGCCCATAAAGTCAGACTATATCCGACCATTGACCAGCAAGTATTCTTTGCCAAGTCATTCGGCTGTGTGCGCTTTATTTGGAATAAGATGCTTAGCGATAAGATTGAGCACTATAAAGAAACTAAAACAACCCTCAAAAACTACCCTGCTCAGTATAAAAAAGAGTTTGAGTGGCTACAAGAGGTCGATAGCCTGGCACTGTCTAAAGTTGAGCGTCATTTGCAAAAAGCCTATCAGTCGTTCTTTAAAAACGGCACAGGCTTTCCCAAGTTCAAGAAAAAAGGGCAACGCGATAGCTACACCACAAACAACCAAAAGGGCACAGTGGCGATCACAAACAACACCGTTAAACTGCCTAAGATTGGCCATATCTCCGCTAAATTCCCGAATAAAATAAACGGTTTGATTAAGAGCGCTACCATCAGTAGAACTCCATCAGGCAAATACTATGTCAGCTTATTGGTTAAAACCATTGCCACACCACTACCAAAAACACACTCTAACATCGGTATTGATTTAGGATTAACTGACTTCATCGTCTTATCGGACGGGACTAAAGTAGCTAATCCTAAGTTTTTATCGAAGTTGCAAGACAAATTAGCTCGCGCACAAAAGATTTTAGCCAAACGTAGAGCAGTTGCCGAACTTGCTAATCGCAAACTGAGTGACAGTCGCAATTATCAAAAGCAAAAATTTAAAGTTGCTAAAGTTTATGAGAAAATAACCAATAGCCGCACTGACTTTCTACACAAACTCTCATTTAATCTCATCAAAAACCACGATGTGATTGCCATAGAGGATTTAAACGTCAAGGGTATGGTTAAGAACCATAAACTCGCCAAAGCCATATTAGACAGTTCATGGTCAACATTCACCACCATGCTTGCTTATAAAGCGGAATGGTATGGCAAAACGCTTGTTAAAATAGACCGATGGTATCCATCCTCTAAAACCTGCTCAGGCTGCAACCACTTGCTGACCAAGGCTGAATTACCCTTGTCATTGCGATCATGGGATTGCCCTAGTTGTTTGCAAATCAATGATCGGGACATTAACGCCAGTATCAACATTCTCAATGAGGGTTTGAAACTGGCCACACTCAAAACCGTCGGTGCGACGGAGTTAGCTTAGTCAATTTACCTAACCGCTGATACAGAATACCGTATCAAGTATGGGTATTACCTAAGAAACCCCTACCTCTAAGGTAGTGGGTAGTTCATCCAGTTTAACGATTTAGGCAGGCGGCTTTAAATAGTCAGGTCAGTAGTGTTTTTTAGCATGTATTATTGTGTTTTCAAAGCCATTTTCAAAGTTATTTTATAAGCTGTTTTTTAAGTTCTTTTTTAAGTTCTTTTTTAAATTAACCACTCACTAGGTCGTCTTTATGCTGCAGCTGCCGTACAGTTTTGCAAAACGCCATCAAATTTTGGCCATTCTTGCTATTGATCCGGAGTTGCCGCCGACCTTGGTGTTGACCAAAACTACGCCATTGTCCGCCATTAATGAGGCGGTGCGTTTTTTACAGCAGCAAGGCGTACGCGGTGTACCAAATTATGAAAATATCAGCATTGAAGATTTCGAAAAACGTATGAATGCCGCCTATGCCGGTAATACGGGCGAGTCGCAGCATATTGCCGCTGGGCTTGAAGACCATCCTGACCTCGATAGCCTGGCCGATAGCGTTCCTGAAACAGAAGATTTGATGGATCAACAAGACGATGCGCCGATTATACGTCTGATTAATGCGCTGTTGTCTGAAGCGATTCGTCTAAATGCTTCAGATATTCATATTGAAACTTTTGAGAAGCGCTTAGTGGTACGCTTTCGTGTCGATGGAGAGCTAAAAGAAATTATCACGCCAAAACGCCAATTGGCGCCGTTACTGGTCTCGCGTATCAAGGTCATGGCTAAGCTAGATATCGCCGAAAAGCGTGTGCCGCAAGACGGACGCATCAGTTTAAGACTGGCAGGCCGTGAGGTCGATGTACGGGTATCGACCTTGCCATCGAGCTTTGGTGAGCGCGTGGTCATGCGTTTATTAGACAAGCAAGCGGGTCGTCTCAATATGACGTATCTCGGTCTATCTGATAATGACTATAGCGAGCTTAAGCGCTTAATCCATCGTCCACATGGCATTATTTTGGTGACTGGACCGACGGGTTCGGGGAAAACCACCACACTATATTCGGCATTGACCGATTTAAATGACCAAACCCGCAATATCTTGACTGCTGAAGATCCGATTGAATTTCAGCTCGATGGTATCGGGCAAACGCAGGTTAATAATAAAGTCGATATGACCTTTGCTAAGAGCCTGCGTGCCATGTTGCGACAAGATCCAGATGTGGTGATGGTAGGTGAGATTCGCGATTTAGAAACCGCCGAAATCGCCGTACAGGCGTCTTTGACCGGGCATTTGGTCTTATCAACGCTACATACCAATACCGCCATCGGTGCGGTCACACGTTTGCAAGATATGGGCGTAGAGCCATTTTTATTATCGTCATCGCTGATTGGTGTCGTCGCTCAGCGCTTGGTACGGACGTTATGCACATATTGTCATGGCTGGCAGGCTGCCGATAATGAACAGGCCAAATTATTTACTGAAATTGGTATTGCGGCAAATGCTACAAATACGGCTACTGAAAAATTAACAGAGAATATTATTAATTTGCCGAAACCAGTGGGCTGTGATAAATGTAATAATTCAGGCTTTAAAGGGCGGACGGCAATTTATGAAGTGGTACCGATTGACGATACCTTGCGCCGGATGATTCATAGTAATACTGCCGAGTACGAGCTAGAAGAATACGCCCGTCAGCAAACGCCATCGATACGTGCTGATGGACTACGCAAAGTCATAGAGGGTCGGACGACGTTAGAAGAAGTGCTGCGGGTAACCAAAGAAAGTGCCCTAACTGATGACGCTATGATTGTATAAAAAAACGATAGTATAAAGAAAAACGATTGTATAAAGCAAAACGGTTATTGAGTCAAAAGTCGGTGCAATTGGCTCAATAACCGCTAATCAAAAAGTCAGTTTGGTTTATTTGTAATAGCGCTGCTATTTCGCGGCGATACATTCAACTTCAACGCTTGCGCCCGCTGCAAGCTCTGAAACGCCAAAGGCTGAGCGTACAGGATAAGGCTTAGCCAACTCTGCTTTATAGACTTTATTAAAGTCATCAAAGTCATCCATATCAGTCAGCATCGCCATACATTTGACGATGTCTGATTTTTGGTAGCCGTACTTTAACAAGGTTTCATTGATATTATCGAGCGCTTGCTTGGCTTCGGCTTTGACGCCGCCTTTGACCAATTTACCGTCTTTAAAACCAATCTGTCCTGACATATATAACGTATCGCCGACACGTACCGCTTCTGAAAATGGATAATTGCCGCCATCACCGAGAAATACTGGGCTAGATTTGGTGACGGTTGCATTATTAGTTGTTGGCGCGGCATTGGCCGTAACCGCAAAACTTAAGCCTAATGAACAGGCGCTAATCAGCACTACTTTAGATAAATGAGTCGTCAGTTTATTGATATATCTAGACATACTTGTCTCCTTGTTATTGTAATGTTTTCTAAATCCATTTTTTGGTAGCTGTTTGCTTCTTTAACAAATTGAAATTAATTGCTTTCTAGTTCTAGCGTTGAGTGTTTGCTGCTTGCTTCACTTTCGTTTTGCTCGGCTTTAGATTGCTCATCTTTGGTTTTTTCATTGTCATTTTGCTTGTTTTCTAGCGCTTTAGCAGCTTTACCTTGACGGCGTGCTTCTAGCTCAGATTTGGGTATCCAAGCCCATGTCATCTCAACGACGATAGGGTCACGGTCGCTATCTGACTCGCGGTCATGAATCACGCACGGTATGACCATCTCACCCTTTGGCGTATTTAAAATATCCAAGCGTTGCTCGTCAGATAATGATGCCACCGCGGCGATTTGACCTTTTTTAATCGGGCGATAAAAATTCACCGAGTAAGATTTAATCAATAATACGCGGTCAGAGGGTAGGTTTAAACCCAAAATAAACCCTGTTGCGGTTTCCGCAAGTAAGGTGATAGCAACCGCATGAACCGAGCCAATATGGTTTTGCACCGCTTTGGTATTATTTAAGCTGACCACCACTTGATTGGGATCGACGTTTTCATAATAAATACCTGTTGTGCCCACGTACGGCACCACTTTACCAAAGGCTTTTGATAAAATGCTGGCGCGCGCGGCCGCAGGCAGAAACTTGGTGACAGATAGCAGTTTGGTAAATTGGTTGCTGATGGGTTTTAGCGTAGTGTGTGGTTGTGCAGCTGGCACTTTGGTGTTGTCAGAAACTTTGACTGGTAGTTTGCTACTTAGTTTGCTACTTAGTTTGCTAGGGAGTTTCTTTAATAATCCTGACATACAACATTCCTCAATTTTAAGTGGGATTTACAGTGTTTTGCTAGTGCGATAAAAAGGTTAAGACGATAGATAAGGCGACAAATTCTTTTTATCTTCGCAACTTAACTTAGCAACGATGTTAGTTATGGTACATTAAGTGCCGTATCGCTACTATTATTAACATGAACTGCCGCGCTTATAAAATATGACTAACGTAACGGTATCTTAGGTATGAGAAATAATGCCATTTTTCGTTAGCTCGCTTAATTTTAACTGGCCACGTTATAATCGTCAGGGTTTAGCACAGCTAAACTATTTTGCCGTGTTTTTCTCATGTTCGACAATGCCACGCTAGATAAGGCTATGCCAAATATGTCTCTTTCCAAACCAACCAATATCATCTATACGGGCGTTGCTGGTACAGGTAAAACCTATCGCTTGCTCCAAATCGCCCAGAAATATACTGACTACTTGCCAAAGATAAATGACAAAGAATTATTGAGACAACTTTTGCAGCCGTTAAGCTGGCGTGACGTGGTTTGCTTAATATTTTTGGATTTTAAGTCGAAAAAACAGGACTTGGTCAAGGTACCAGAAATTGTCAATCATGAGTTTTTTGTCAATAAAGCGGCGCAAAATGCGCGCGAGAAAAACTTAAGCAATACCGCCTGGTCTGTGCTACAAATGCATACGCCTACGAGCTCGCAAACGGTGAGTTATAAAAATCGAGCCAGCCAAGCCTATTTTGATAAAGACCATAGCGGTGCATGGTATTTACTGCCAGAAAGCATGGATTTGTTAAGTGATTTAGCGCAGCAATTAGCTGAGTTTCAACAGGCGCAGCGCGAGAATAATAGCCAAAATAAAGAGTTCCGTCAGCAGCGCTTTAGTATGGTCAGCTTTCATCAAGCCTATGGTTATGAGGAATTTGTCGAAGGTATCCGTCCGGTGATGGCGTCATCCGACCATACAAAAAATGGCCCATCTCAAATGAGTTATGCCGTGCAAGATGGGGCGTTTTTGAAATTGTGCCAACGCGCTGCCAATAATCCTGAGCAGCGTTATGCGATGCTGATTGATGAGGTCAATCGTGCTAACGTGTCACGGGTCTTTGGCGAGCTATTAAGTTTGATTGAACCCGATAAACGCGCTGGCATGGCAAATGCGATGACGGTTAATTTGGCCTATTCAGGGCGAACCTTTAACGTCCCTGCCAACGTTGATATTTATGCCACCATGAACACCCAAGACCACTCACTAGCGCCGCTTGATATGGCATTACGACGGCGTTTTCGCTTTATTGATTGTCCGCCGCAGCCGGAGTTGTTACCTATTATTTATCTCAATCAAGACTTAGAAGCTGATAATTCAGAAGCGTTTAAGTCAGAAGAAACGATAAATTTGGCGAAACTCTTAACCGGTTTAAATAATCGCATTACGCAAACCCTTGGGGCAGAGGCACAATTGGGTCATGCATTTTTATGGTCAGTAGACAGTCTTGAGCACTTGCAAACGGCACTGATTGAACAAATCATTCCGCAATTGGCGCAAGCAGCGGGCGGGCAAGTCACTGTTTTGCAATATATCTTTCAAGATGAGCAACAGCCGCTAAGCGCGCAGTTTATACAAGATAGCCAAGCGCTCATTGATAATGCCAATAACTTAGCCAGTCCTAATAATTCAAATCCAATGTTTGCCGATCCGCACGCATTTCTGGGGCAGCCTATGAGCGCTAGTAGCTATAAAATTAATGCCGATTTAATCAATCATACAGCTGAGTTTGCCAAGCCGTTTGTCTATCAGCGTTTATATTAACAAGGTTGCTAGCTTGTGATGAGTAGAGTATTACAGTCTGATGACAAAGCGATAGGCAGTCATATTAATAGCAACGTTAATAGTGGCAATAGTAATAGTGCAAGTATTGCTAATAACGTCAATAAGGCTGCACTTAATGCTAATATTATTACGGTGTTTGAGCATCAACGTTTAACAGCCCATGATTTTGTGCACGTAGCGGATTTTCATTGGCTAATGGCGCAAGAGTTTGCCGTTTTTAGCATTAAGCGTCAGCAAGGACAATGGCAGCTAAAAGTCGGCCATTATATTGGTATGATTTTATTACCCAGTGGCATGACGCTTGAGATATTGCCTAAGTTAATAGCAAAAACGTCTAGCAAACATAATTCGTCACAGCCATACGGTTTAGCTAAATCCAATGACATCAATCAAACGCGGCAATGGGTGCAGAATATGCTGGCGGATTTAACCAGTAGCAGTCATGATAAAAATAAGCTTCCTAATACAAAAAACTTTGGCCAATTTAGCAATCAGTTAGCAGCGCTACCGACGACTAAAGCAATGTCATTATCTGATTGGCTGATTGCGCAGTTTTTGCAGCGTTTGGTGCATTATCAACCGACTAAGCACTATCAGGCGCAAATCCATAACCAAGCAGCGCTACAAGGTCGCTTGCTGATTAAAGAACAGTTGCGCCATAACAGCATGCAGCCGCATAAGTTTGTCTGTGAAAGCAGTGTTCTGAGCCAAGAGATGCTGTGTAATCGCTTGATTAAAAGCGCGCTCAACTTACTTACTGCGTTATCTCCGCCATCAATGTCACTGCCCGCATTACAGCAGTGGCGACAAGTAGCAGTGTTAAGTCGTTATGAGCTACAGCGGCTTGAGTCTTTTTATCAGCAAGCAAAGAGGCAATTGGCACTGCAGCCTTTATCTCGGCAGCAATTACAAGCGGCGCAGCAGTTATTAGACTTGGCTTATTGGCTCTTGCAGCAATCTGACGCTCATACTGGCAATGGCATTAAGCCGCAAACATTAGCCAAGCAAAACGCCGCACAACCGCGCCTATGTTTATTGATTGATATGAATCAAGCGTTCGAGCAATGGACAAGCCTGCGCATAGCGGCCCAGTTTCAGCAAATTGATTTGGCTTATAAGCCTTTGTTTCAAGCACAGCGAGTGTGGCTACATGATGTAAAAGGGCAGGCGTGTTTGTCCATTCGTCCTGATTTATTGATTTATAAAAGTGCTCATTTGCAGACTGGACCTAACATTAAAGCGCTGGGTGAGGATGACGTAAAATCAGAAACGCATACCTCTGCTTGCTCACCCCAATCAGGCAATTATAGCCATGTGATTGATATTAAATGGAAGCATTTACCGCATGCAGGGGCGATTAGTGCGGGCGACGCCTATCAGTTGAGCAGTTACGCGCAGGCTTATCACGCCGAGCAGGGCTGGCTGGTCTATCCGGTACAGGACGATAGCAGACAACCAATCCTGCTCCAGCAACAAGCTTATAATGACGCAGACAATGATAAAAGCTACAAAAAGCCATCCAATCATGCCAAATTATGGCTGATACCCTTTAATGTGCTGACCGGAAAAATAAACGGCGGCTTGCTTCCAGATTTGAATGTAGTATAATAAGCGCTGTTGGCAATCTAGTATTAAGGTTAGTAAAAAACCAACGTTGCGACACCGTCATTTTTATAAAAAAGGCGTATTTTTGAAAGAATTGAACGATTCTTTAAAATAATCAAAAATAGGTGTTGACACAATCGGCTTTACCCCTTAATATGTGCACCTCGATAGCGAGGAACATTAACAAGTTAGCGGTATTACCAACAACGAGTTAAGTAACAAATTATCGAGATAATAGAGAATTTCGGAGTGTGGCGCAGTTTGGTAGCGCATCTGGTTTGGGACCAGAGGGTCGTAGGTTCGAATCCTATCACTCCGACCATCTATTTAAAGAGCCTTACAGGCTTTTTTTTATGTATGATGATATAGTTTTTTATGTTAGATATTTCTGATATGATAAACCAATCAAAATATATAAAAGACCTCTAAGAGCGCCTGTAGCTCAGCTGGATAGAGCATCTCCCTTCTAAGGAGGTGGCCGCAGGTTCGAATCCTGCCAGGCGCACCATTTAGCCTGTCAATCTTGCCTTATCAGGCAATAGTTATGGCGGTTGTAGCTCAGTTGGTAGAGCCCCGGGTTGTGATCTCGGTTGTCGTGGGTTCGAGTCCCATCAGTCGCCCCATATTTTATTCTGTACCTCCTTCCTTATTAAATTCAAAAATATTAAAATAACGCTGCTTGCCTTTACGGGCATTTTTTTGTGCCTGTTTGTTTTATATCAATGCATACTTTTTAAGTTATGATGATATGCGAACTAGCCTGCTGTTTTAATTCTAATAAGTTATAAACTTCCTAGGCATTTAATTATCTAAGCATCTGCTAGCCTTTTTTCGCTTTTTTTCTTATGATAGATAGGCTCGCGAATGTTCTATCATTTGTTAAGCCTTGTTCAATTAAGTTGTCACATTAAATTATTTACTTGATATTCTTATTCAAATTTTCGCTTTGATTTTATCCAAAATAAAATGCCTATCAAATAAAAATAAAATTTTTTGCCCTATTATTTTAAAAGATTTTGCAGTCATCAGTGCTTTGTTTCTATTTTTAAGTTTTTCTATATTAATTACCCATGATTGAGGAAGTGATGGATGGACGCACTAAGCGTATTGCTACAAAATGTACATTTATTCGAAACGAAGTATTATCGATTAAATGTGACGGGCAATTGGTCTTATTCACTCACTAGGCAAGATACGATTTTATTTTATTTGGTGATGTCGGGTGGTTTTTGTATCGACGTCGGCAATGGCCCACGAGAAACGCGCGCCGGTGACATGATTATGATTCCAAGCGCGCATCAGCATATGAGTTATGCGCTAAACTATCATAGTGATGAGGCGCAGCCGTTAGATGAGTTATTGACGAGCTGTAAAGATCATACGCTGGATTTGAAGGGTGACGGTGATTCTGAAGCGTCATTGATATTAATCGAGTGTAAGTATGATAAGGCAATGATTCGGCCTTTATTGTCCGTACTGCCATCGATTCTGCCGGAAGTCAATGATGAAGATGATGGCCGGTTTGAAGTGATTGATGTCGAGATTAGGCTACTGACGCTAGAGGCTGAGCACGAGCGCATGGGTAAAACCGCGGTCATCAATCATTGGGCAAGTATTATGATGATTGAATGTCTGCGGGTATATATTGAGAGTCTGCCTGAAGCCACTGAAAATTGGCTAAAAGCGATGAAGGATCCGTTTTTGACCAAAGCGCTGGTTGCAATGCATGAGATGCCAAGCGAAAATTGGACGATTAATAAGCTCGCTGAGGTAGCGGGGATGTCGCGCTCAAGCTTTGCTCAGCGCTTTAAAGAGGTCGTCGGTATACCGCCGTTGACCTATTTGATGGATTATCGCTTGCGCTTGGCTGCTCGTTATTTGCGTTTGCAGCAAAACAGTATCAGCCGTATTAGCGGTTTGGTCGGTTATGCCTCGGACTCAACCTTTAGCCAAGCGTTTAAGCGTGTTTACGGCATCTCGCCTAAAGCTTATCGGCAGCAGTATCAACAGCAAACGCTCTCTTAATTAGCTGTTAATTGCTATACCTTTTTCAAAAGCGCTCAGGCTATTTAATGGCTTTAGCGCTTTTTTGCTCGATGCTCACTATTAATTAAAACTCCCGCCTTTTAGCATAACTATTGCTTACCATTACCTTTATCACTGATTTAGATACTGAGTATTTCGGCGATGGCTAGCTGACAATGCACTTAGGTTAAGGTACTATAGAGTCATGTTTTGCCCAAGTTTCATAGCGAGATTTTAGCGCATATTATGGCACTGTCTACTGGCCGCTATCGGTAAGTAGTTGGTTTTAAAAGCTAATAGACTATTCATTTAGGATAACTTGGGCAAAGTTTATTTTTACAGCTAATGGTATTTTATGACTGAACCAACCGCTAAGCCAACCGTGACTTCAAATAGCCAGCATACTACTGCGTCCGCTACTTCGACAGCCAACGCTGATAAAAAAGACGTAAAAGGTAAAGTGAGAAACAAACAGCGTACGGCAAAAAATAAGCAAAAAACCAATATTACGCCTGCGCTTGATAAAGCGGCGCTGCTTGCGTTATTTACCTTGTCAGACGCCGAATCAGGTGCTGAGCAAGTAAGTCTAAATACTCTTAGCAGCAGTGAATCGAATAGCAGCGAAACCAATATCGCCGCGCAGCGGTTAGCGCTTTATCGTCGTCAGCATGAGCGTACACGTCAGCTTTATATGGCGTCTGCCGCCACCCGTCCTACGTATCTGGTGCAAACGCTAAAAACCCAGTTTGCAGAATATCAGCAATATTTACTGGCGCAGCAGCTTGATAAACGTGGTCTGATGGATACCGACGGGCTGGAGCGTTTATGGCAACAGTTGCACGTGGTCGATGATATTATCGAAGATATCGTCCGTCATATGCCGGCGCAGCAGCCCGCTGGTTGGCAGCTGACGACGCAAGATGGTCATAATCCACTGCGTTTTCCTACCGTTGGTAAGCTCAAACACGACAAACCTATCGTAGATCAAGGCAGCTTAAACAGTTATGTGCTTGGTCATTTTGGTGTCAGTAGTTTTACCTATGACCGCGCTTATTATATTGGACACGTGGTTGGTTACTTATTTAGCTGCTACTTTTGCGCCCATCTGTCTATTAGTTATGGGGTTACCGCCCTTGCTCCGCAGATCGTGAGCGACTACGAATACGCCAGTCTTGAGACGCCGCATATGGTGAGGTTGCTACAAGGCTTGGATGGTTATTGCAAAAAACGTATTTATCAATTGGCCGTTATTTGCGCGCGCCTTAGCGTCTTTGCCAGTGACAAGCGTATCGAGCGCATGCTGATTGCTGAGGTCAATGATTTTGATAAAAAATTGCAACAACAGCATCTAGATATTTTATTATTACAAGGCTTAATGCCAGATAGCAGCGATTCTACGCCGCTTTTTTAAGACATTTATTTTCTAAAATCTATTATAAGATTGCTGTTTATCAGCATGTTAAATTGCTCACCTTAGGATATTTGCTGCTATGCCCGCTTATCATTATAAAGCGTTAGACGACCATGGCAGTGTCCAAAAAGGCTTACTTGAAGGCGATTCTGCGCGGCAAGTACGTCAGCAGCTGCGTGATAAACAATGGACACCCGTTGAAGTCACCGCCGTCAATGACCGGCAAAGCCAAAGTAAAAACCGCTATAAAAAGCCATCAGCCTATGAACTAGCACTGCTGACTCGTCAATTATCAGTCTTACTTGCCGCCGGTATTCCTTTAGAGGAAACGCTGGCTGCCGTCGCCAAACAATCACCAAAAACCCACATCAAATCATTGATGCTGGCCGTACGCTCGCATGTGCTAGAAGGTTTGAGCCTCGCGCGCGCTCTGCAACAAGCCGCCAGTTTTCCGCCGCTTTATATCGCCACCATTGCGGCAGGGGAAAAATCAGGCCATTTAGATTTAATCCTTAATCAATTGGCAGATTACACCGAAAACCGTTTTGCGCTACAAAAGAAAATCCAAGGGGCGATGGTCTATCCGATTGTATTAATGGTAATGGCAGTCGGGGTCATTATGGGCTTGATGAGCTTTGTGGTTCCCAAGATTGTCAAAGTTTTTGAGCAATCTGAGCAAGCGCTGCCGCTGATTACCCAAATCGTCCTGAACTTATCAAACATCATTACCCAGTGGTGGTGGTTGATGCTTTTGGTATTGGCAGGGGCGGCGTTTTTGTTTCATCGCTTTGCGCAAACCCAAGCAGGCAAATTAACCATAGACAGTATGGTGCTAAGACTGCCGATACTGGCGCGCTTATCAAAAGGGCTTAATGCGGCGCGTTTTGCCAGTACGCTTGCGATATTGGTGCGCTCAGGGGTACCGCTGATTGAAGCGCTGCATATAGGGGCGGCGGTGACGACCAATTTACACATTCAAAAAACCATTATCACCGCAGCCGATAGAGTCACCGAAGGCTCAAGCTTATCGAGTCAATTAGAAAAATCTACCTACTTTCCGCCGATGATGGTGCAAATGATTAAAAGTGGTGAAAACTCAGGCGAGCTTGAAAATATGCTCAGCCGCGCCGCTAATATGCAAGAGGCCGAAGCAACCAACTTTATCAGCACCTTGCTGTCGTTACTTGAGCCGTTAATGCTAGTACTGATGGGCGTGGTGGTGATGATTATCGTCATGGCGGTGATGCTACCGATTGTAAATATGAATGATTTGGCAGGTTAGTAAGCGCTTAAGCTTTGTTAATTTCTCTGCAGCTGACTCAAAATCTATTGCCTCTATCTTGCTAAAGCTTCCGCTAAATTTCTTAAGCCTTGCTTAGTGTTGTAGATTGTTGACAGCGGTACGTTTTTACTAGAGCACAGTCAATCATCAGGCTATAGTAAGCGCTCGTCAAAAGCTTTGCTTATAAACTGTTTAGTATAAAGGATAGCGGTCATCCAATATTTCACGGCGTGTAACCATAAAAGTCGAGATTCATAACAAGCCATTGCAGCGCTGGATAAAAATAAAAGCATGGTTTATAGTGATAAGCGGTTTAGGGTTCATTAATCTAGGGCGTGTCTTCATTTTAAAAATGGTGATAAAAATGAGATAAATTGCAGTCAAACAAGGAAAATAGCGCCGTTAATATCGGGATATTAC